>JBDTIW010000105.1:0-9115 GCA_039936215.1 Caulobacteraceae bacterium
CGCCCGGTCTCCACCGACGCATCCACCGGATTGGGCAGGAAGGCCGCGAACGCGCCCGATCCCGCGTAGCGCCCCAAGTCCGGCTCGGCGGTGGTCACGAAAAGGGCGTCGGCCACGCCCCGCCGCAGCGCCAGGCGGCCCTGATTCTTCTCGGTGTCGATGGGATCGATGTTGATGTCGGCGATGACCACGCCGGGCGACAGGCGGCGGGCCTCGATGAGCGAATCGTTGGCGATCCGATCGGCGAAATGCAGCAAGATCAGTTCGGGCTTGAGTTCGTCCACGCTCTGCAGGAACCGCCGGTTGGCCCAGCCGCCGCCCAACCCGCGCAGGCGCAGGGGCGATCCCATGCGGGCCACGGCGCGGTCGGAGAACTCCACCACCAGATGGTTGGCCCGCGTGGCCGCCAGAGTGAACTTGCGGCGGATGTCGAACAGCGACAATCTGGCCGTGTGACGCTCGGCGCCGGTCATCCAGTTGAAATCGGCGACGTTGAGAATGCGCATGATCTTAAAGGTGTGGAGGCGCGAGGCAGTGGGCGTCAAGCTCTACCAGGGAGAAGGGGGCCGCTGCGGCTGGGCCGATCCGCGGGACGCCGCCTATGTGGCCTACCATGACGAGGAGTGGGGCGTGCCGGAGTACGATTCCCGCGCCCTGTGGGAAAAGCTGGTGCTGGACGGCTTCCAGGCCGGCCTGTCGTGGAACACCATCCTCAAGAAACGCGCCGCCTTCCGCGCCGCCTTCGCGGGGTTCGATCCGGACGTGGTGGCCCGTTTCGGAGCGGTGGAGCGGGCGCGGCTGATGGCCGACGCCGGTATCGTGCGCTCCAACGCCAAGATCGACGCCGCCATCGGCGGGGCGCGCCTCTTTGTGGACATGCGCGAGCGCGGCGAGGATTTCGCGGCCTTCCTGTGGGCCTTCACCGGCGGCAAGCCGATCCAGAACGCCTGGAGCGACATAGGCCAGGTCCCGGCTCAGACGCCGCTGGCGGTGGAGATGGCCAAGGCCTTGAAGGCCAAGGGCTTCAAATTCTGCGGCCCGGTGATCGTCTACGCCTTCATGCAGGCGGTGGGCATGGTCAACGATCATGTGACCGGCTGTTTTCGCCACGGTGAAGTGGCGCGGATGGCGCCGCCGTGACGGCCAAATCCTGGCCCGACATGCTGCTGGAGCGGGCCTCCCCCGCCCCCGTGTGCGGGGTCGATGAGGCAGGCCGTGGTCCCTGGGCCGGGCCGGTGTGCGCCGGCGCGGTCATTCTCCGATCCCGCCGCCCCATTGACGGCCTCAACGACTCCAAGAAGCTGTCGGCCAGGCAGCGGCAGGCCCTGGAGCCGCAAATCAAGGCGCGCGCCCTGGCCTGGGGGGTGGGCTTCGCCTCGGTGGCGGAGATCGCCGCCCTGAACATCCTCCACGCCACCGGCCTGGCCATGCGGCGGGCCATCGAAGCCATGGCCCACGCCCCGGCCTTCGCCCTGGTGGACGGAAACTACGCCTTTCCCCTGCCCTGTCCGGTGAAGACGGTGGTGAGGGGCGACGCCATTTCCTGCTCCATCGCCGCCGCCTCCATCCTCGCCAAGACGGCGCGCGACCGGCTGATGGAGGAGATGGACGAGACCTATCCCGGTTACGGCTTCGCCGGCCACAAGGGCTACCGCGCCCCGATCCACGCCCGCGCCCTTCTCGACCTCGGCCCCTGCGAGATTCACCGCCTGGGCTGGGCCCCGGTCCGCCTGGCGCTCATGGGCAGGGATCCGATGCGGGCGTTTGTGGAGGACGGTCCGGAAGTTCGCCTCTTCGATTGACGACGTTGCCAGATTGGCGAACCCCTGGACAGTGATGTCACAACAGGCTCCCAAGAGCCGCGACAGGATCGAATTGGCCCAGTTGCTCGTTGGAAATATCGAGGCGAACATCAAGCGGCGGCGGCGGGCAGCGCGCAACGATCAAAGCCCGAAAGAGGAGGCGCCAGACGTGCTGGGCTCCTCGGTTGCCCGGGAAACGGACCAACCCAAACGCCTCGGCGGCGCGATCTCGGCGCGTTTCACGGATGCGGGCCTTGATGAGCCGATCATGGAATTCCGCCGAGGTTGGCCGCGATTTTCAAGATTGACGCGATGGCCGATGGCGCGCGAACCTCAAGCGCGCCCCCGCACCGAAACGAAGTCATCGGCGCACGGTTCCGCCACGCCGCCCTTAACATCCCCTTCACCTCCCCAAACGATTGTGGCCGCCTTTGACTAGGGGCGCGCATGGATATTCGGCCGGACAACATCCTCGTCGGCGATTGCATCGAGCACATGGCGCTTCTGCCGGAGAAGTCGGTGGACTTGGTGTTCGCCGATCCGCCCTACAACCTGCAGCTGCGCGGCGATCTCGTCCGGCCTGACAATTCCAAGGTCGATGGCGTCGATGACGACTGGGACCGGTTCGAATCCTTCGCCGCCTATGACGCCTTCACCCGCGCCTGGCTCGCCGCCTGCCGCCGGGTGCTCAAGGACGATGGCGCCCTGTGGGTGATCGGCAGCTATCACAACATCTTCCGGGTGGGGTGCGCGGTGCAAGACCTGGGCTTCTGGATCCTCAACGACGTCGTCTGGCGCAAAACCAATCCCATGCCCAATTTCAAGGGGGTGCGCTTCACCAACGCCCACGAGACCCTGATCTGGGCCGCCAAGGGGGCGGGCGCCCGGCGCTACACCTTCAACTACGACGCCATGAAGATGGCCAATGACGAAGTTCAGATGCGTTCGGACTGGACACTCCCGCTCGCCACCGGCGAGGAGCGGATCAAGGACGAGGCCGGCTCCAAGGCTCACCCGACGCAGAAACCCGAGGCCCTGCTGCACCGGGTGATCCTTTCCTCCACGCGGCCGGGCGATGTTATCCTCGATCCCTTCTTCGGGGTGGGAACCACCGGGGCCGTGGCGCGGCGCCTGGGCCGCCGCTTCATAGGCATCGAGCGGGCGGCGCGCTACGCAGACCTGGCGCGGACGCGGATCGCCAAGGTCATCCCCATCGCCCCCGCCGACCTGGAGGTCATGACCTCCAAGAAGGATGAACCCCGGGTGCCCTTCGGCCGCATCCTGGAGGCCGGCCTGCTACGGCCGGGCGATCTGGTCTGGTGCCCCAAGGGCGAGCGCGCCGCCAAGGTGCGCGCCGACGGCTCCCTGTCGGTGGGCGAGATCGCCGGCTCGATCCACAAGATGGGCGCCATCACCGCCTCCCAGAGCGCCTGCAACGGCTGGACCTACTGGCACTTTCGCACCGACAAGGGCCTCGCCCCCATCGACGTGCTGCGGTCCAAGGTGCGGGCGGAGATGGTGGCGTAGGACCGCATAGAATCCTCTATTGCACCCCATCGGCTTTTAGCCCTCGCCCCGCTTGCGGGGAGAGGGTTGGGTGAGGGGTCGTTGCGAGTCACGACTCTTCCGATGGAGCGCCGCATCGGCCTAACCCCCTCACCCCACCCTCTCCCCCGCAAAGAGCGGGGGAGAGGGCTGTTTTCAAACGAGCCCCGCGTCAAATCCCGCGCTGCAGCGCCTTGCGGAATACGGAGGGCGTAGCGGCCAGGGCCTCGTCGATCGGCGTCCAGATGAAGCCGGGGCGCGGGGCGCATCCCGGCGCCACGTAGACCTCAAGGGTCAGCGAAAAATGGGTGAAGACGTGATCGACTTCACCGACCTTGCGCCACGGGCCGGGGGCCGGCGCGCTGGCGAGGGCCTGAGCGGACGTCCACGGCGCGGCGCGCCAGTCGCTGGTCGGCAGGCCCAGCATTCCGCCCAGCAGCCCGCGCGGCGGCCGTCGGACCAGGGCGATGTGGCCGTCGGCGGTCAGGACATAGGCAACGCCGTGGCGATGGGGTCTGGCGGCCTTGGCGATGCGGCGGGGATAGGTCTCGGGGGTTCCCGAGGCGAAGGCGCGGCAGTCGCGCGCCAGGGGACATCTTCCACACAGCGGCGCCCTTGGCCGGCATATCGTCGCGCCCAGATCCATGAGGGCCTGAGCCCAGTCGCTGGGGCGGTCGGCGCGCGCCAGGGTCCCGGCCAGGCGTTTCAGTTCGGGCTTGGCCGCCGGCAGCGGTGTCTCAAGCGCGAACAGGCGGCCCATCACCCGCTCGACATTGCCGTCCACCACATTGGCGGGACGGTCGAAGGCGATGGCGGCGATGGCGGCCGCCGTATAGGCGCCGACGCCCGGCAAGGCGCGCAGGGCGTCCTCGCTGCCCGGAAACGCGCCGCCATGGCCGCTCGCCACGGCGCGGGCGCAGGCCAAGAGGTTGCGCGCTCGGGCGTAGTAGCCCAGGCCCGCCCAGGCGGCCATGACCTCCGCGTCGGGCGCGGCGGCCAGCGCCTCCACCGTGGGCCAGTGGGCCGTGAAAGCCAGAAAATAGGGCGTGGCGTGGGTGACGGTGGTCTGCTGCAGCATGATTTCCGACAGCCAGACCCGGTAGGGATCGGCCCGCTCACCCGGCCGCGCGCGCCAGGGAAGGCTGCGGCGGTGGGCGTCATACCAGGCCAGCAGGCGGGCGCGGATTTGGGCGCGGTTGTTGGCGACGGGGGGCATCGGAGGGCCTAGTATAGCGTCCATGCCCCGTCCGCTCCCCTCGGCTGGCGAAACCGCGCGGATTCTCGCCGCCAAGCGCACCCGGCCGGCCGGCCGGCCGCCGCCGACGGCGGGACGGACGCTTGCCAAGACCCTCAAGGCCCTCGACGCGCGGTTCGGCCAGGGGGCCTCGGGCCTGCAGGCGCGCTGGACCGAGATCGTCGGCGGAGCCCTGGCCCGGCGCACCGAGCCCGCCAAGCTGACCGCGCCTAAGGCCGGTGGCGGGGCGTGCCTGGAGCTGCGCGTGGAGGGGCCGTCGGCCACCCTCATCCAGCATCAGGCGCCCGACATTCTCGCCAGGGTGAATCTCTTTCTGGGGGCCGGTGCGGTGGCCAGGCTGCGCATCGTGCAGGGTCCCCTGCGCGGGACGGCCAGACAGGACCCGCTCGCGCTGCACGCGGCGCGCCGGCGGATCAAGGGTCCCCTGGACGCCGCCGCCGAGCAGGCCCTGACCGACAGCCTGGCCAAGGTTCCCGAGGGCCGGTTGAAGCAGGCCCTGGAGCGGCTCGGCCGCGAAGTGTTGCGCGACGGACGCTCATAGGCTTGCATCGAGGGCCGCCGCCGCGCCAAAAGGCCGCCACCGCAAGACGGGCGCGGGGAATCGCGCTCTACTCACTCAACCCGTCACCTATTGGGATGCTCATGCGCACCTTCACCACCCTGATAACCGGTCTGGCCCTGGCCCTCACCCTGGCCGCCTGCCAGAAGGCCACGACGGCGGTCACCGCCGAGGACATGTCCATGGGCAATCCCAAGGCGCCGGTGACGATGATCGAATACGCCTCGGTCTCCTGCCCACACTGCGCCGACTGGAACAAGGAGGTCTTCCCCGCCTTCAAGGCCAAATACATCGACACCGGCAAGGTGCGCTATGTGGCCAGGGAGGCCCTGACCAGCGACCCGGCGATCGCCGCCGCCGGTTTCCTCACCGCCCGCTGCGCCGGCAAGGACAAGTATTTCCAGGTGGTGGACGCCATCTACCGCGCCCAGCAGGAAATGTTCACCACCGGCCAGCCGCACGCCGTTCTGCTCCGAATCGCCCGCTCGGCGGGCCTGACCGACGCCCAGTTCGAGGCCTGCATCAAGGACGAGGCGGCCTTAAACGCCCTCAACGCCCGCTGGGAACATTATGTGAAGGACGAACACATCAACGCCACCCCCACCTTCGTGATCAACGGCAAGGTCTACGACAAGGGCGGCACCACCCTGGCCGATATGGACGGGGCCATCGCCGAAGCCACGGCGGGCGCGAAGTCGGCTTCATGATCGGCCTGGCCCTCCCTCGGCGCGGCGTTCTTCTCGCCGTCATGGCGCTTGGCCTTCTGGCCGGAGCGGCGCGCGCGGCGGGGCCGGAGCGGGCCGACGACATGGCCCTGGGCAGCCCCCGCGCGCCGGTGACGGTGTACGAATACGCCTCGGCGGGCTGTTCCCACTGCGGTCTGTGGGCGCGAGAGGTGTTTCCCGCCTTCAGGAAGTACTACATCGACACCGGCAAGGTGCGGTTCGTGTTCCGCGAGATGCTGTACGGCGACGCCAATCTGGCCGCCGCCGCCTTCCTGACCGCGCGCTGCGCCGGCAAGGACAGGTATTTTCAGGTGATCGACGCCGTCTTCGCCGCCCAGCCGGAGATGGCGAGCGGCGGCGACGCGGCGGCGATCCTGCGCCGGATCGGCAAGGACGCCGGCCTGAGCGAGGCCCAGTTCAAGGCCTGCGTCGACGACCGCGCCGCCCTGGCCGCCCTTCAGGCGCGCGGCCTGCGCCACGAGACGATGGACAAGATCACCGGCACCCCGACCTTCGTGGTCGGCGGGCAAAAGCTGGAGGGCGAACAGAGCCTCGCCCAGCTTGGCGCCGCCATCGCCGCCGCCCGGCCCCGCTAGGGAGGGCCCAAGGGCCGGCGCCGTGCACTTCTCCAGGCTGCGCCTTTCGGGATTCAAATCCTTCGTCGAGGCGACCGATTTCCGCATCGAGCCTGGCCTCACCGGCGTCGTGGGTCCCAACGGCTGCGGCAAGTCCAACCTGCTGGAAGGGCTGCGGTGGGTGATGGGGGCCAATTCGGCCAAGGCCATGCGGGGCGAGGGCATGGACGACGTGATCTTCGCCGGCTCGGGCGTCCGGCCCGGCCGCAATCACGCCGAGGTCGTCCTGACCATCGACAACGCCGACCGCACCGCCCCCGCCGCTTTCAACGCCCACCCGGTCCTGGAGGTGTCGCGGCGGATCGATCGCGGCGAGGGCTCGACCTTCCGCATCAACGGGGCCGAGGTCCGGGCGCGCGACGTCCAGCTCCTGTTCGCCGACGCCTCCACCGGGGCCAATTCCCCGGCCCTCGTCCGCCAGGGCCAGATCTCCGAACTGATCGCCGCCCGTCCCCAGAACCGGCGGCGTATTCTCGAAGAGGCGGCCGGGGTCTCGGGTCTGCACGGCCGCCGGCATGAGGCGGAACTGCGGGTCGGGGCGGCGCAGGCCAATCTGGCCCGCCTGGACGATCTGGGCCGCGAGCTTGAGAGCAACCTCGGCCGTCTGCGCCGCGAAGCCCGCCACGCGGCCCGCTACAAGACCCTGGCCGCCGAGATCCGAAGCCTGCACGGCGCCGTCCTTCATGCCCGCTGGGCCGACGCCCGTGCCGGCGTGGCGCGCCTTGAGGCCGAGGACGCCCAGGCGGCGTCGGCGGTCGAGCGCACCGCCCGCGCGGCGGCGAGCGCGGCCGTGGCGGCGGCGAACGCCCAGGCGGCGATCAGGCCGCTCCGCGACGAGGAGACCGCCGCCGCCGCCGTCCTTCACCACCTGGCCATCGACAAGGACCGGCTGGAGCGGGCCCTGGAAAGCGCCGCCGGCGAGGTGGCGCGGCTCATCGCCGACCTCGCGCGCCTCGATGGCGACGCGGCCCGCGAAGTCCAGATCGTCGAGGACGCCGCCGCCGCCCTGGCCCGCGCCGAAAGCGAAATCGCCAAACTTGAGGGCGAGATCGCCGCCGCGCCTGGGCGCACGCCGGCCCTGGAAGAGGCGGCCAGGGCCAGCGAGGCGGAGCGCGCCCGCGCCGACGCCGCCGTCGAGGCCCTGGCCGGCCAGGCGGCGGCGGCCGAGGCTCGTGCCCGGGCCGTCGAGGCGCGGCTGGAGGAGGCGCGCGGCAGGCTGGCCCGCACCCAGCGCGCCCTCGCTCATGCCGAGGGCGAACGCGTCGCCCTGGGACCGGACGCCGATCCGAGGCTTGCCGAGGCCGGCGCCGCTCTGGCCGGCGCCGACGCCGCGCTCGGTCAAGCGCGGTCGGCCCTCGACGCGGCGGAAAGCGCCCACGCCCAGGCGGGGAGCGCGGAGAGCGCGGCGCGGACGGCGGCGCGGCGGTTGGAGGACGACCTGGGCGGGTTGCGGACCGAGGCGCGTGGATTGGCCCAGCTGGTCGCCGCGCCGGCCGAGACTGGATATCCCACCGCCCTGGACGCGACCCTGCCCGAGCCCGGCCTGGAGGCGGCCCTGGCGGCGGCTCTCGGCGACGACCTGAACGCCGCCCTCGATCCGCGCGCCCCGGCCTACTGGGCCGGGCGGACGGCGGAGGGACCGGCCTGGCCAGCCGGCGCCGCGCCGCTCGCGCCTCTCATCGCCGCGCCCGGCGAACTGGCCGCCCGCCTCGCCTTCACCGCCATGGTGGACCGGGCCGACGGCGCCCGCCTGCGAGACCGGCTCGCCCCGGGCGCCAGCCTGGTCTCGCGCCAGGGCGACCTTTGGCGCTGGGACGGCTTCACCGCCAAAGCCGAAGCGCCGCGCCCGGCCCAGGTGCGTCTCGAACAGAGGTCGCGGCTGGCGGCTCTGCAAACGGAAATCGACCGTCTCGAACCGGCGGCGGCCACGGCTCGGACGGATCACGCCGACGCGGCTCGCGCCGTGGAGGCGGCGGACACCGCCGTGGGCCAAGCCCGCGTCGCGGCGCGGGCGGCCGAGAGCGAACTGGGACGGGCGCGCGAGGCGGCCCAACGCTGGGAGCGCGACGGCGCGCGCCGGGACGCCCAGGCCCAGTCCCTCGCGGAGACCATCGCCCGCTTCGAGATCGAACGGGCCGAAGCCGAGGCCGCCCTCGCTGACGCCCAGGCCGCCAGCGAAGAAGCGGGCGCCGAGCCGGATCTCGCTCCTCGCCTGACCCAGGCGCGGGCGGAGGCCGGTGCGGCGCGCGAAGCGGCCGTCACGGGGCGGGCGGCGCTGGACATCGAACTTCGCGAACGCGAGGCGCGGACGACGCGTCTGGAGCGGTTGCGCGGTGATCTCGCCGACTGGTCGGGCCGGGCGAGCGGGGCCACGCGCCGGCAAGGCTTGCTGGCGGCCGATCGGGTCCGGATGGAGGGCGAGCTGGCGGCGGCGCGGGCGGCGCCCGGCGCGGTGGAGAGCCGGCGGGCCCGGCTGCTGGACGAACTAGCGACCGCCGAGGGCCGCCACGTCGAAACCGGCGACGCCCTGGCCGCCGCCGAGACGGTCCGCGCCGAGGCCGACCGCGCGGCGCGCGCCGCCGACGCCGACGCCG
>JBDTIW010000106.1:0-3659 GCA_039936215.1 Caulobacteraceae bacterium
CGCCACCTCCGCAGGGAAGATCCGGGGTAGGGGAGTGACCCCCCGCTACATCGCCGCCATCGACCAGGGGACGACGTCCTCGCGGTGCATTGTATTCGACACCGCCGGCGCGGTGGCCGCCCGCGCCCAGAGGGAGCATCGGCAGATCTATCCGCGCCCTGGCTGGGTGGAGCATGACGCGCTGGAGATCTGGGCCAATGTCGAGGCGGTGGTCGCCGACGCCATGGCGAGGCATGGGATCGGGCCGGCCGATCTGGCGGCGGTGGGGATCACCAATCAGCGTGAGACGACCCTTCTGTGGGACAAGGCGAGCGGGCGGCCGATCGCCAATGCCGTGGTCTGGCAGGACACCCGCACCGACGCGCTGTGCCGGGAACTTGCCGGCGAGGCGGGGCAGGGTCGGTTCCGCGCCCAGACCGGCCTGCCCCTGGCCACCTATTTCTCCGGCCCCAAGATCCGCTGGCTCCTCGACAACATCGAGGGCGCGCGGGCGGCCGCCGAGCGGGGCGAGGTGTTGTTCGGGACAATGGACTGCTGGCTGATCTGGAAGCTCACCGGCCGCCACCTCACCGATGTCACCAACGCCAGCCGCACCCTGATGATGAACCTCGCCACCCTCGATTGGGACGACGGCCTGCTGGAGGCCATGGGCGTCCCCCGCGCCACACTGCCGGCCATAGTCTCGTCGTCGGAAATCTATGGAACCGCGCGCGGGGTGCTGGAGGGTGTTCCGGTGGCCTCCGCCTTGGGCGACCAGCAGGCGGCCCTGTTCGGCCAGACCTGTTTCTCGCCTGGCGAAGGCAAATGCACCTATGGCACTGGCGCCTTCCTGCTGGTGAACACCGGCGCCCGCGCGGTCGCCTCGAACAACGGCCTCCTCACCACGGTCGGCTACAGGATCGGCGAGTCGCCGGCGGTCTACGCCCTGGAGGGCTCGGTCGCGGTGGCCGGCTCTGTCGTCCAATGGCTGCGCGACAATCTGGGCCTGATCGCCGCCGCCGGCGAGATCGAGGCTCTGGCCGCCAGCGTGTCCGACAATGGCGGCTGCTCATTCGTCCCGGCCTTCTCCGGCCTCTTCGCCCCCCACTGGCGATCCGACGCGCGCGGGGTGATCGTTGGTCTCACCGGCTACGTAACCAAGGCCCACATCGCCAGGGCGGCTCTGGAGGCGGTGGCCTGGCAGGTGCGGGAGGTGGCGGACGCCATGACCGCCGATTCCGGCCAGGCGCTCAGCCATTTGAAGGTCGATGGCGGCATGACCGCCAACAATCTTCTGATGCAATTCCAGGCCGATGTGCTGGATGCGCCCGTGGCGCGGCCGGCCATCGCCGAGACCACCTGCCTGGGCGCCGCCTACGCCGCCGGCCTGGCGGCGGGCTTCTGGCCCGATCTGGATGCGCTGCGCGGCCAGTGGCGGCGGGACGCGCTCTGGCGGCCGGCCATGACCGAGGACCACCGCGCCAAGGGGTATGCGCAATGGAACAAGGCGGTGGCGCGGACCCTGGACTGGGTCACGCCATAGGGCCGATCTTGCCCGCGCCGGCGCCAGCCGCTAAGGCGCACCCCTCGCGGAAGGGGCGGCCATGGACGCGGTTGAAAACCTGATCGACACCTTGGCGCTCGAGCGCATTGAGGTGAATCTGTTTCGCGGCCTGGCCCCCGCCGACCAGGGTCCGCGCATCTTCGGCGGCCTGGTGATCGGCCAAGCTCTGCTGGCCGCCTATCGGACGGTTGAGGCGCGCCTCTGCCATTCCCTGCACTGCTATTTCATCCGCCCCGGCGATCCGGCCGTGCCGATCCTCTTCGAGGTCGATCGGGCTCGCGACGGCCGCAGCTTCACCACGCGGCGGGTGACCGCGATCCAGCACGGCCAGCAGATTTTCAACCTCGCCGCCTCTTTCCAGGTTCCCGAGCAGGGGCTGGAGCACCAGGAGCCGATGCCGGAGGCGCCGGACCCGGAGACCCTCCGCTCCGAACCCGGCTGGGGCGGCAGGCCCCGGCCCGTCGATATTCGCGCCGTGGATCCTCGCGGGTGGAACAGCGGCGAAAAAGCCCCGCCGTCACAGAACATCTGGATGCGCGCCTTGGCCCCGTTGGGCGACGATCCGGTAATGAACCAGGCGGCGATCGCCTACGCCTCGGACATGAGCTTCATGTCCACCGGGATGCGCCCGCACGGCCTTCACTGGCTGACGCCGGGCCTGCAGACAGCCAGCCTGGACCACGCCATCTGGTTCCACCGGCCGTCGAACTTCAACGACTGGCATCTCTATGCCCAGAAAAGCCCGTCGGCCTCCGGTTCGCGCGGCTTCAACCTCGGCGAACTCTACAACCGCGACGGCCGGCTCGTCGCCTCGATGGCCCAGGAGGGGCTGATGCGCTGCCGGCCGCCGGCCAGGGCCTGACGAACAGGCGCCGGCGCGGGACGCCCGGCCAGGCGGCCAATCGCCAGCAGGGCGATCAGCACGGCGCCCCAGGCCAGCAGTTGAACGCCCATGGGCCGGTCGGCATAGCCGGTCAGGACGTGCAGGGCGCGGCCCACCAGGGTGTCGTCGGCGAGAATCCTGGAGGTATCCCAGAGCTGGTCGCCGAGGCTGGGCAGGAGCCCCGCCTTGTTGAGGAACACCGCCGCCTGGCCGGCCATGCCGGCCGCCAGCAGGGCGATCAGCAGATTGGTGGCGGCGAACAGGCGCCCGGCGGGGATGGCCAGCAGGCCGCGATAGAGCAGGAAGGCGGTCAGGACGCCCAAGGCCAGGCCGCCGGCCGAGCCCAGCAACATGCCGGCCGGAGTCTCGCTCCCCGAGGCGGCGATGCCGAACAGGAACAGCACCACCTCCGAGCCCTCGCGCAGGATGGCCACGGCGACCACCACCGCCATGGCCGCCATGGTCTTGCCGCCGCCGGCGATCTGGCCGCCAAGCGACTGGAAGGCGCGCGACATCTCGCGCCCGTGCCGGCTCATCCACAGGACGTGCCACGACAGCATGACCACGGCGGCGATCAGGATAGCGGCGTTGAACACCTCCTGTCCCGCGCCGGAGAAGGCGTTGGAAAGACCGCTGGCGAACAGGGCCACCAGGGCGGCGCCGGCCAGACCGCTGGCGATCCCGGCCGCGATCCACCGGCCGCGCCCGGCTATGCCCTCGGTGGCGGCCAGCACGATGCCGACGATCAGGCCGGCCTCGAAGACCTCGCGAAAGACGATCAGCAGGGCGGCGAGCATGACTTCTAAGGCGCCGCGACCAGATGACCCTGGGCCGTGCCAGGATGGAACTCGCCCATGAAGGCGTAGGCGCCGGGGGCCAGCGGCCCGACCGTGAAGGTGACCTTGCCGCCGGGCGTGACCAATTTCTCCACCTTCAGATCGTGGCTGTCGAATTCCTCGGTGGCCATGTCGTGGTTGGTGAGTTGGATGACGATCTTCTGGCCGGGCGGCACGGTGACGCTGGCGGGCGCGAACCTGTGGTCCTTCAAGGTCATCGCGATCGGAGCCGGCGAGGCTAGGGTCGGGCCGGTAACAAAAGCCGCGACGAAGAGGGCCGCGATGGGGGCGGGGAGGGGACGCATGATGGATCCTGCCGTGGAGACAGCGTCCAGATAGTGCAATTGACAATCGCTCGCAAGACAGAATATGCGATCAATTCTTATTTGCGGGAGAT
>JBDTIW010000107.1:0-3011 GCA_039936215.1 Caulobacteraceae bacterium
GCCACAGGCCGGCGGCGGCGGGCTCGTCGATGCCGAAGTCCCCCGCCAGCACATCGGTCAGTTCGTCCGCCGAGCCGAGCAGCCGCTCCGATGTTTCGCCGTGGCTCGTCCTTTGCAACACCTTGCCGCGCAGTTGCACCAGGCCCTCTTCGGCCATGCGCTGGCAGACGAGGTTCTTCACGAACATCGACTCGGGATCGGTCTGCAGGATCACGCACCGGCGCGACAGCATCGCTTCGTCCACGTGATCCAGATGAAAATCGAAGTCGGGGGGATTGGCGCCGGCCCGATTGTGCAGCCGCCACCAGCCATCGGCGCCCCGTTCCACGCGATAGTCGGCGCCGCCGGCCGTGAACGGACCCTCCGCAACGGCGAAGGGATGGACCGGCCCGTCGCCCAGGCCCACATCGGCCAGGAAGGCTCCCTCGGCCAGATCGACGCGCAGGACCAGATGATTGCCCAGCGCCGCCGCGCCGACCGCCGACCGCATCACCCCGCTGGCCAGGCGAACCACGGGAAAGCCCAACGCCGCCAGCGCCCAGCCGAACAGGCCGTTCATCTCATAGCACCAGCCGCCGCGCCGCCGCGTCACCAGCTTGTCGAAGGCGTCCGCCGGATCGGTCGTCACCGTCCGGCCAAGCTGAACGTCGAGGTTTTCGTAAGGAATGGTCCGCAGGTGAAGCCGCTGCAGCTTCTCCAGCGTCGCCCGGTCGGCGGCGGGCTCGCCGTCGAAACCAATCCGGTCGAGATAGGCGGCGAGGTCCAAGCGTGTTTCCCAGTTCCAGGCCCATCGCCCCTTGCGCAAGGCGGCTTCATCGAACTCTTCGCGCCGTCCGCCGCCTCCATCGCGTTCGGCCGCCTCATCCTCCGTAGAAGAACCGCTCCTCGGCGATCTTGCCGTTCTTGAGGGTATAGACGCCGACCTCGTCCATGCTCATGCGCTGGCCGCTCGCCTTGGGGGTCATGTCCATCTTGAAGCGCACCACGAACTGGTCGCCGTTGACGTAAGGGCCCTCGACCTCGACGCCGTGGATCTCGTGGCTGCTCATGAAGCCCTCGCCCTTGGCCTTCACGGCCGCCTTGCCGCGGACCTCCGGGTTGGGCGCGCCGCCCGCCTCGACGCTGAGCACATCGTCGGCCCAGTGTTTCTCGCCGGATTCGTTGAACTTGCCCTGCTTGCACATGGCGACCAGGTCGTTGGCGACGTCATGGGTGGTCATTGGTCATCTCCCTTCGCGAAACCCCCGAGCGGACACTAACAGCCTTTCGTGACGGCTTTTTCACGGCAGGGCGGCAAGCACGGCCCGCACAAACGCCGCCGCGTCGAACTGCGGCTTGCCGGCGGCGTCGAAGCCGCGGCGGACGACGACCACGCCGCGCGCCGGCACGATGAAGACATACTGGCCGCGACTGCCCTCCATCGCATAGGTCCCTTCCGGCAGGCCTTGGCGCGATCCGTAGAGCCAGAAGAAGGCGCCGTAGCCCGGCCCGCCGCTCGTCGCGCCCTCCGGCTGGGCGGGAGCGGGCGTGGCCACGAACCGGCTCCAACCGGCCGGCAGCAGGCGCTCGCCGTTCCACTTTCCATCGTTCAGATACAGCAAGCCCAGCCGCGCCAGGTCGCGGGCGGTGGTCCACACCTGGCTGGAAAGAACGTAGTTGCCCCGCCAGTCGGTCTCCGGCGTGGTGTGGGTCATGCCGATCCGCCACAGAAGCTCTTTGAACGGAAAGGCCAGGGCGCGGTCGCCATCGCCCAGTCTCGCGCGCAGGGCTCGGGCGGCGAGCAGGGCGTCATTGTTGGCGTAGCGGAACCGGGTTCCCGGCGCCGCCTCGATGGGCATGGCCGTGGCGGCCTGCGTCACCGCCGCCCCACCCAGATAGACCTCGTCGGTGCGATTGCCCGGCCCGTCGGTCCACAGGCCGCTGGCCATGTGCATCAGTTGCGCCAGGGTGATCGTGGCGCGCGGATCGCCCGGTTGGCTCCATTCGGGAATGCCCGTCGGCGCGTCGACCTTCACCAGGCCAAGCTGGACGGCCCGCCCGATCAGGGTCGCTGTCAGGCTCTTGGCCGCCGACCAGGTCCGCTGCGGCCGATCCATGTCGAACCCGTTCCGATAGCGCTCGGCGAGGATGTGGCCGCCACTGACCACGATCACCGCCGTGGTCTCGGTTCCCAGGCCATAGGTCGCGTGGTCGAAGGCTTTGGCGAGCGTCGCCGCGAGAGCCCCGGCCTCGGAGCCCGGCGGGGTCGGGGCGCCCTTGTCTCCGGTCGGCCAGGGCAACGCATCGGGGCTGGCGGGCGCGGCGATCTTGAGCCTGGGCAGAAGCGCGGCCGTCTCCGGCTCCGCCCCGATGGGAAGCTGGGCGCAGCCGAGGAGCGGGCGCCAGGCGGCGATGCGCGGCGGCAGGCGCTCGTCGAAGGCGACGCTCACCGTCCTGGCGCGGCGATCCACCTTGGCCGCCAAAGTGCGAACCGCCGCCTGATATTGCGGATAGATGCCCTCCAGATCGTCGGCGGCGATCTCGGCCTCCGGTTCGCCGGCGTCGAAAATCCCGCTGCACACGAAGGCCGCCTTGTAGCCAGCCGCCAGAGCCAGGGCGTGCTTCGAGCCCTCCGCCGCGGTCGCTGCCCAGGCGCCGGTCGCGGCCAGCGATATCATTGCGATCAGGAGCGTGCGGATCATTTCGCCCTCACTTAACCCCAGGCGCCCTTGCCCCGTCCACGACAATCGCTCGGCCCTTGAACCACCAGGCAACCACCCCCACAGTGAGGCTTTCCAGATCAGGCCAAGACGAAGGACGACGCCCGCATGCCGACGCGCGATCCCAACGACTGGATGTGGGGCGACGCCCTGGACGTGCTGGCCCGCGCCGAGCGGCTGCATCGCCAGCTTTTTCAGCCCGCCCCCGGACCGGCCCGCCAGGCGAGCTGGGAGCCGCCGGTGGATGTGCTCGAGACCGAGACCCAGGTCCTGATCATCGCCGCCCTGCCCGGCGTCAACGACGGGGCGATC
>JBDTIW010000108.1:0-3878 GCA_039936215.1 Caulobacteraceae bacterium
ACAGATCGCCGCGATACGTAGCCACGGACCGCCGAAGGTCCTCTATGAACCCCCAAGAAAACGAAAAATCCAGGCCAACTGCTTCCCACGGCTCTTATCTTAGCGCCTATGGGCTGAAAGCCCGCTCCTAAAGGCGTTGGAAAAGGTGGGCTGGAAGCTCGCGCTCTGGTGCGGCATAAGCTCAAGGGTCGCGGGCCGGCTTAGCTCAGTTGGTAGAGCAGCGCTTTTGTAAAGCGAAGGTCGCGGGTTCGAATCCTGCAGCCGGCGCGGCTTCGCACGGAGTGCCCTATTTGGCGTCAGCGATCACCGCCTGGGCGGTCACCACCGGCGAGGCGGGCATGCGCACCCAGGCGCGGGGGCTGGCGCAAGCGGTCGCCGGGACGGTGATCGAGAAGACCGCGCCCGCCCGCTGGCCGTGGGGCGCTAAGGGGGCCAAGGACGATCGTTTCGAGCCGCCGTGGCCCGACCTGCTGATCACCTGCGGCCGGCGCTCGGTCCCACTCTCCATCGCTCTGCGCAAGCGCGCCGGCGGCCAGATGATAACCGTCCACATCCAGGATCCCCGCGCCGACGCCGCCGCCTTCGACCTGGTGGTGGCCATGGAACACGACCGCATCGCGGCCGGACCGAAGGTGATCAAGGTGGCCACCGCCCTGCACGACCTGACCCCCGCCAAGCTGGCCGCGGCGGCCGCACGGTGGCGGGACCGCTTCGAGGCGCTGGGGGGGCCGCTGGTCGGCGTGTCGATCGGCGGGACCACGCGGCGGGGCGCCTTCACCCTCGCTCATGGACGAGACCTGATCGACGGCTTGCAACGCCTTCGCCGGGAGGCCGGGGCGAGCTTGGCCGTCACCCCATCGCGGCGCACCCCGCCGGCCACGCGCGCCTTGTTGCGCAACGCATTCGGGGACGATCCGGGTGTTTTCCTGTGGGACATGACCGGCGACAACCCCTACCGCGCCATCCTCGCCCTGGCCGACCGGCTGGTGGTGACCGGCGACAGCGTGTCGATGATCTCCGAAGCCCTGGCCACGGGCCACCCGGTGGAAGTATTCGACCTGGGCTTTGCCCGCTACGCGCCATTTCTTGACGGCCTTATCGCGCGCGGTCTTGTCCGCCGGTTCGTGGGCGAGCCGATTCCCCGCCACGCCGCAAATCCGATGAATGCGACGGCCGAGGCGGCGGCGGCCGTCCGGGGGTTGCTTCAGGCGCGGACCGGGGTGGTCGGATAGGCGAGTTGGTCGCGGGCCCGCCAGTCGGCCGTCACATAGTTCACGATCACCGACCGGCGCACCCCGGCGAGCGGCCGCCTCGCCAGACCGTGCCAAGTATTGTCGCCGGGCACGAAGATCAGGGCGGTATTGTCGGCGAAGGCGGTTCGCTTGGCCCAGGTCTCGTGGTCGGCGTAGATGTCGGTGCCCAGATCGTCCTGATCGGTCCCGGTGCTCAGATAGATGAGCATGGTGAATTTCTTCACCCCAAGGTCGGTGTGCGGCTCCAGCCAGAAACCATCGGTGTCCTGGGCATATTCCAGGCGCACGAAACTCGCGCCAAGCTCGGCCCCGGTGGCAGCCTCGATGGCGGCGACGACGCCGGACGATTGGAAGGCGTCGGCCACGGCGGCGCATTCGCCGAACCGGGCGTTGTTCGCGGCATTGAAATAGTGGCGCTCGTCGTTGTGAAGCTCGCGCTTGCCCGACACGCCGTGCAGATCGACCCTAGGGAACGGCAACCCCCGAAGCGCCGCCGCCACCGCCGACGGAAAGACGCCGGTGACCGTCCAATGGCGATAGGGTTCGTCGAACCGCCGCCGGGCGGCCAGGCTGGCGGTGAGCGAGGCCGTCACCGCCGAGGCGAGTTCCTCCCGCGAGGACGCCGTGCCCTCGACCGCGCCGCCGTCCATTTGTCCATACCTTCCGCGCCGCCCATCGCCCCGCCGCGCCTTTTAGACGAGCCGGGCGCCCGCGTCGATTGACTTGGGGCGGCGAGGCCTTATGTTCGCCACGCCCGAGCCCCGGTTCCGAGCGCGCATCTTTCGCCTCGGGTCATCCTGACGTTCGCCGCACTTCAAGGCATGACAGATTTCTCCGACCTGGGGCTGAGCGCCCCGACTCTCCAAGCGGTCGCCGACACCGGCTACACCACCGCGACCCCCATTCAGGCCCAGGCCATACCGGTCGTTCTCGCCGGACGCGACGTGCTGGGCATCGCCCAGACCGGCACCGGCAAGACCGCCGCCTTCACCCTGCCGATGGTCGATCGGCTGGTGGCCGGCCGCTCCAAGGCGCGGATGCCCAGGTCCCTGGTCATCGAGCCCACCCGCGAACTGGCCGATCAGGTGGCCATGTCGTTCGAGAAATATTCCAAGGGTCAGAAGCTCTCCTGGGCCCTGCTGATCGGCGGCGTCTCGTTCGGCGACCAGGATAGCAAGCTCGACCGGGGCGTCGATGTGCTGATCGCCACGCCCGGGCGCCTGCTCGACCATTTCGAGCGCGGCAATCTGCTGCTCAACGGGGTGCAGATCATGGTCGTCGACGAGGCCGACCGGATGCTCGACATGGGCTTCATCCCCGACCTCGAACGAATCTTCAAGCTCACCCCGGCCAAGAAACAGACCCTGTTTTTCTCGGCCACCATGCCGCCGGAGATCACCCGGCTGACCAAGCAGTTCCTCAACGATCCGGTGCGCATCGAAGCCTCGCGGCCAGCCACCACGGCCGAGAACATAGCCCAGCACATCGTGCGCGTGCCCTCGGCCGATCCGGGAACCAAGCGTCTGGCCCTGCGGACCCTGGTCGGCGCGGCCAATGTCAAGAACGGCATCGTGTTCTGCAACCGCAAATCCGAGGTCGATGTCGTCGCCAAATCGCTGAAAAAGCACGGCTTCGACGCCTCGCCCATCCACGGCGATCTCGACCAGAGCATGCGCACCCGCACCCTGGAATCGTTCCGCAGCGGCGAGCTGAAGATCCTGGTCGCCTCGGACGTCGCCGCCCGCGGGCTCGACATTCCCGACGTCAGCCACATCTTCAACTACGACGTCCCCCACCACGCCGACGACTATGTCCATCGCATCGGCCGCACCGGCCGGGCCGGCAGGTCGGGCGACACCTTCATGCTGGTGACTCCGGCCGACGGGAGGGCGCTGGACAAGGTGCTCAAACTTATCGGCCAGAAGCCCGACGAGGTCACCCTTGATGTGGACTGGAGCCTGGCCAAGGCCGACACTCGGCCGCGCGGCGGCCAGCGCGAACGCGCGCCGGCCGGGCGAGGCGGGCGAGACCGCAGCCGTGGCCGGCCGGCTTCCGAGACCTCGGTGGCGTCCATGGAGCCGGCGGTGGCCACTCCCCGCGAGGCGGCCCCGGCCGCGGCCGTCGTTTCACAGCCCTCGCCGCCGACTTCCGAGCGCCCGCGCCGGGAGCGCGGTCGCCGCGGGCGCAAGTCCGCCGAGCCAAACGCGCCCAAGGCCGCCGCCCAACCTGAACGCCCCACGCCTGAGCATCGACGCGGGGTGCAGCCGGTCGGTCCGCGCGACGACGACGACCGCCGCGTGGTCGGTTTCGGCGCCGATCTCCCCGCCTTCCTCGCCCGCCCGGTCACCGCGCCGCCGGTTTCGCGCGAGGATTAGCCTCTTCGCGCTCACCCCAGCCTCTCCGCGTGAAACGCCAGGTGATCGGCGATGAAGGTGGCGATGAAGAAGTAGGAGTGGTCGTAGCCTTCCCGCATCCGAAGCGTGAGCTTCTGGTCGGCACGGGCGCAGGCCGCGGCGAGAAGGTCGGGCTTGAGCTGGTCCTTGAGGAAGGGATCGGCGCCGCCCTGGTCGATCAGAATGTCGTCGAACCGCCCCTTGGCCGCACCGTCCTCGATCAGGGCGGTGG
>JBDTIW010000109.1:0-14461 GCA_039936215.1 Caulobacteraceae bacterium
GCCGAAGAAGGTCGCCGCCAAAATCGAGGCGCCGAAGGCCGCCGCTAAGAAGGCCGCAACCAAGCCGGCCAAGAACGCGCCCGTGAAAACCAAGGCTCCAAAGGCCGCGGCGCCAAAGAAGGACGCGGCCAAGCCGGCCAAGGACGCCGCCAAGACCACGACCAAGAAGGCGCCGGCCAAGAAGCCGGCTTCCAAACCGGCCAAACCCGCCGGCAAGAAAGGCTAGAGACATGGCTCACAAGAAATCCGGCGGATCCTCGCGCAACGGCCGCGACTCGGCCGGCCAGCGCCTGGGCGTCAAGAAGTTCGGCGGCGAAGCGGTGCTGGCCGGCAACATCCTCATCCGCCAGCGGGGAACCAAGTTTTGGCCGGGCGACAATGTCGGCATGGGCCGCGACCACACGTTGTTCGCCAAGCAGACCGGCGCGGTGAAGTTCGTGACCAAACAGCGCGACCGAACCTATGTGACGGTGGTCCCGAGCCCGGCGACCGCCGCCGATTAGACGATCCGAGCTAATCCCGGATCGCCTGATCAAACAGCGATCTGGACCGGCGGAAGCGAGCGGGGGGTCCGGAACGGCCTTCCCGCTCTTTTTTTGCTTTGGCGAGGACGCGGATCATGGGCGAACACCCTCAACGGCCCACCCTGAAAACCAAGCGGTTGGCGCTGCGTGGATTGCGCCCACACGACGCGCCACGCATGGCGGAACTCGTCGATGACTATGACATCGCCAGAATGACCACTCGCATTCCCCACCCCTTCGCGGTGGAACATGCCGAGGATTTCATTGCGCGCATGCAGGGCCGCGACCCGGCCCGCGAGACGGTGTTCGCCATCGAGACAAAAGCCGAGGGATTGCTGGGTGTCCTCGGCCTTCATCCCACGCCGGCCGGAATCGAACTCGGCTGTTGGCTCGGCCGACCGTTCTGGGGGCTCGGCTACGCCACCGAGGCGGCGCTCGCCGCCCTGGCTTGGGCCGGAGCCGATTGGGGCCGACGCTACATCGTCTCGGGCCATTTCGCCGACAACCCCGCCTCCGGCCGCGTCCTCACCAAAGTGGGCTTCCTCTATACTGGCGAAGTGGTGGGCAGGTTTTCTCTGGCGCGAGGCGAGGAAGCGGCGACGCGGATGATGGTATGGCTGGCTTAGGAGCGTGGCGGACCAGATCGCGCCAGGCGACCGGACCTTCAAGTCCGGTCTGGTCAGCCGGGCGAGCTATGCGCGCCGCCGCGCCGGCGGCGCCACGCCGGACTTAGCGAACGATTGTTTGGGTGAGGGTGGCGCCTGGCCGGAACCGCCAAAAGGGGCTTAACAAGCCCGTCAAGGCGCGCTATATGAGCCTTCACATCGTCCGTTGGCGCTGGATGGCGTCTGCGAGCGGCGGCCCCTGAAAAGGCCAGCCGCTTTTTCTTTGTCCGTCGTTTTGTTCAACCGTGGGGAACTCGTGTGCGCGGCAAGACCGCCGAGGATTTGAGGCTGCTGGAACTGCTCGACCCGGTCGCGCAAGGCGCGGGCTGTGCCATCGTGCGTCTGCGGTTGATGGGCGGCGACCGAGCCAGGCGCCTCCAGATCATGGCCGAGCGGCCCGACGGGGCCCTGCCGGTGGAGAATTGCACCGCCCTGGCGCGGGCGATCTCCCAGGTGATGGACGCCGCCGATCCGATCGCCGGGGAATATCTGCTGGAGGTTTCCAGCCCCGGCGTAGACCGGCCGCTGACCCGCCTGGAGGACTTCAAGACCTTCGAGGGCTGCGAGGCGCGGATTGAGATCGACCGCCTGGCCGAGGGCCGCAAGCGCTTCAAGGGCCAATTGGCCGGCGTCGAAGGCGACCATGTGGGCGTCGATCTGGAGGGCGAGAGCGAAACCGCCCTGCTACCGTTCGCCTGGATCGTCGAAGCCAAGCTCGTGGTGACCGACGCCCTGATGGCGCGCGGCGCGGCGGCGCGCGCTGCGCGCCTCGCCCAGGAACACAACCCCCCTACCGACAACAAGGACACCCCACCATGACCGTGACCGGCATTTCCGCCAATCGGCTCGAACTCTTGCAGATCGCCGACGCGGTGGCGCGCGAGAAGTCGATTGAAAAGGAGATCGTCATCGAGGCGATCGAGGAGGCCATCCAGAAGGCCGCCCGCAGCCGCTATGGCGCCGACCACGACATCCGCGTTCATATCGACACCAAGACCGGCGAGACCACCATCACCCGTGTGGTCACCGTCATTCCGGACGAACCGCCGGAGGCCGCCGAGCCCCAGCCGAGCGAAGAGGGTGACGCGGGCGCGGGCGAGGAGGGCGGGGAGGAAGGCGAGCCCCAGGGCGTCAACGAATACGCTCAAAAGCGGCTTTCCGACGCTCTGATCGACGACAAGGACGCCTTCGTGGGCAAGACCTACGAGGAGGTTTTGCCGCCATTCGAATTTGGCCGGGTGCAGACCCAGATGGCTCGCCAGGTGGTCACCGGCAAGGTCCGCGAGGCGGAGCGCGAGCGCCAGTACGAGGAGTTCAAGGACCGGGTCGGTGAGATCGTCAACGGCGTCGCCAAGCGGGTCGAATACGGCAATGTCATCGTCGATCTGGGCCGCGGCGAAGGGATCATGCGGCGCGACCAGTCCATCCCGCGCGAGGCCTTCCAGATCGGCGACCGGGTGCGGGCCTACATCTACGACGTCCGCCAGGAGACCAAGGGGCCGCAGATCATGCTGTCGCGCGCCCACGGCGGCTTCATGGCTAAGCTGTTCGCCCAGGAAGTGCCGGAGGTCTACGACGGGGTGATCGAAATCCGCGCCGTGGCCCGCGATCCGGGCAGCCGGGCCAAGATGGCCGTGGTCTCCAACGACAGCTCCATCGATCCGGTCGGCGCGTGCGTGGGCATGCGCGGCTCGCGGGTGCAGGCGGTGGTGGCCGAACTGCAGGGCGAGAAGATCGACATCATCCAGTGGAACGCCGACGAGGCGACCTTCCTGGTCAACGCCCTGGCCCCGGCCGAGGTCACCAAGGTGGTGATGGACGAGGAGGAGGAGCGGGTCGAGGTGGTGGTGCCCGACGAGCAGCTTTCCCTGGCCATCGGCCGACGCGGCCAGAACGTCCGCTTGGCCAGCCAGCTCACCGGCTGGCAGATCGACATCATGACCGAGAGCCAGGAGAGCGAGCGGCGCCAGCGCGAGTTCGCCGAACGCACCGTCCTCTTCCAGGAAGCTCTGGATGTCGACGAGGTCATCGCCCAGCTCCTGGTCACCGAAGGCTTCGCCACCGTCGAGGACGTGGCCTATGTGGAGCCCGACGAGATCGCCGCCATCGAAGGGTTCGACGAGGACACCGCCGAGGAGATTCAGGCGCGCGCCCGCGACTTCCTGGACAAGGAGGCGGCCGAATACGACGCCAAGCGCCGCGAACTGGGGGTCGAGGACGGCGTGCTGGAGGTCGAGGGCGTGACCCTGCCCATGGCCGTGGCGCTGGGCGAGGGTGAGGTCAAGACGGTGGAGGATCTGGCCGGACTGGTCCCCGACGATATCCGCGGCTGGTATGAGAACAAGGCCGGCGAGCGGGTGCGCGAACCGGGCATTCTGGACGCTTTCTCGCTCACGCCAGAGGACGCGGAGGGCCTGATCATGCGGGCGCGTGTGGCGGCGGGCTGGATAGAGGCCGAAGCGGTGGCCGAGGAGACTCCCGAAGAAGAAGCGAGCGGCGAACTGACGCCGCAGCAAGAAGCGCGGGCCGTGTTCGGAGACGCCCCCCGGGCCCGCGGAGGCGCCAGCTGAGGGCGTCATGGCCGCGACCTTGGCGAGCGCCGCGCGCGAGCGGCGGGACATCGTTTCGGGTCAGGTGATGGCCGAGACGGGCCTGATCCGATTCGTGGCCGGCCCGGACGGGTCGGTCGCGCCGGATCTGGCCCGCAAGCTCCCCGGCCGCGGCCTGTGGGTGGCGGCCGATCGCGCCTCGGTGGACAACGCGACCAGAAAGGGCCTGTTCGCCCGCGCCGCCAAGACCCGGCTTGTGGCGGCGCCGAACCTGGCCGATCAGGTCGAGGCCCTGCTGATGCGGCGCCTTCTCTCGACCCTGGGCCTGGCGCGAAAGGCCGGTGAGCTTACCCTCGGGTTCGAAAAGGTGCTGGCGTCGGTGGCCGCCGGCAAAGCGGCTTTCCTGGTCGAAGCGGTGGATGGGTCGGCGGAAGGGCGCCGCAAGCTGCGCGCCGCCGTCCGCCGAAGCCCCCGCCCGCCGCGCCAGGTCGGCGTGTTTACCGGCCTCGAATTGAGTTTGGCCTTGGGCGGAGAGAATGTGATACACACCGCCTTCCTTGCCGGGCGAGGCGCCGACCGCTGGACGGATGATGTCGAGCGACTCTCGGGCTTTCGCCCCCTCTTCCCTGAGAGTTGGCGCGAGGAGCCTTGATAAGAGGGACGGGGCGAAGAGCCGCCCCGGCCCCTCCTTTGTGTTTGATGGGTGTCCGGCCCCCCGCGGTCCGGTGGAAATAGCGAGCGCATGACGGACGAGAACGACAACGGCCGACAAACTTCCCCTTCCGGCGGACCGGCCGCCGGGGGCGGGCGCGCGCCGCTGACCTTGAAGCCGCGCATCGGCGGCGCGGTCAGCGCCGGGATGGTGAAGCAGAGCTTCAGCCATGGCCGCACCAAGACCGTGGTGGTGGAAACCAAGCGGCGGCGCGTCGAGCCCGTCGGCGCCGGGCCGGCCGCGCCGCCGATCGCCGAGCGGCGGGTGGCCTTCGACGTGCGCGGGCCGACGCCGCCCCGCCCCCAGGGCGCCGACGTTTCGCCGCCGGGCGGCCTTTCCGAGGACGAACGCCGGGCCCGCCAACGGGTCATCGAAGCGGCGCGTCAGGCGCAGGAGCGGCGGGCCGCGGAGCGCGAGGCGCGCACGCCCGCCGCCATGGCCCCCGGACCCGCGGCGGCCGGTCCCGCCGCATCGTCGGTCGACGCCCCACCGGCGTCGCTGGCCGCCGCCGAGCCGGCCGGCGCGCCGGAATCCGTCGCGCCCGTGGCGGAGACGCGCCCGGTCGCGCCGCCGCAGCCCGTCGCGCCTGAACCCGCTCGCACCGCCGCCCCGGCCCAGACCCGCACCTACGAGCCGGGCCGCGAGCGTCGCGACGAGCGGCCCACCACCACCACCTATCGCCCCGATCGCCCCTCTGGAGGCGTGGCTTTCAACCAGCGCGCCGCGCGCCCCGACGCCGGCCTCGCGGCGCGTTCCCGTGCCGGGGCCGGCTATGACGACGCCGCTCCCGGCTCGGCGCGCCCAGACCGGCCGCCGCGGCCTGGCGAGACGGTGCGCTATTCCGCCCTTGCCCCCCGCCCGCCGCGTGACGGCGCGCCCAGACCCGGCGGCGCGCGCCCGCCCGGAGCCGGCCGTCCGGCCGCCGACGCCACGGGTCCGGATATCCAGCGCGCCGCGCGGCAGGCGCCCCGGTCCGGCAGCCTCAACCTCGACCGCCGGCCCGATTTCGACGAGGAAGACGCCGCCCGCAAGGGCAAGGCCGGGGCCGGAAAGGCGGTCTCGCGCCTGCGCGGCGAACCTCGCCGCCGCGAGGGCCGCCTTACCATCCAGGCAGTGGCCGGCGACGACGAGGGCGCGGTCGAGCGGATGCGCTCCCTCGCCTCGGTGCGTCGTGCCCGCGAGCGGGAACGTGAAAAGCGAAAGGGCGGCGGCCAGGAGCCGGCCAAAGGAGCGCGCGAGGTCGTCATCCCCGACGTCATCACCGTGCAGGAACTGGCCGGCCGGATGGCCACCCGCGGAGTGGAGATCATCAAGTTCCTCGCCCGCGAGGGCATGATGCTCAAAAGCACCGATGTCATCGAATCCGACACCGCCGAACTGGTGGCCACGGAGTTCGGCCACACCGTCCGCCGGGTCTCGGAGAGCGATGTGGAGACCGGCTTCCTGACCGAAGCCGACGAGGACAGCGACGCCACCCTCCCGCGTCCGCCGGTGGTGGCCGTCATGGGCCATGTCGATCACGGCAAGACGAGCCTCTTGGACGCCCTGCGGGCCACCGATGTGGCGGCCGGCGAGCACGGCGGCATCACCCAGCATATAGGGGCCTATCAGGTGCATCTGGCCGACGGCGAGCGGGTCACCTTCCTCGACACCCCCGGCCACGCCGCCTTCAGCGCCATGCGCGCCCGCGGGGCCAATGTGACCGACATCGTCATCCTGGTGGTGGCCGCCGACGACGGCGTCATGCCCCAGACGGTGGAAGCCATCCAGCACGCCAAGGCCGCCGGGGCGCCGATCATCGTGGCCATCAACAAGATCGACAAGCCGGCCGCCGATCCCGCCCGGGTGATCAACGAACTGCTTCAGCACGAGATCGTGGTCGAGAGCCTGGGCGGCGAAACTCAGGCGGTCCAGGTCTCGGCGCTCGAAAAACTCGGCCTCGACGATCTCATGGAAGCCATTCTGCTGCAGGCCCAGGTCATGGACCTGAAGGCCAACCCCGACCGAACCGCCGAGGGGGTGGTCATCGAATCCAAGCTCGACCGCGGGCGCGGTGCGGTGGCGACAGTCCTGGTCAAGCGCGGCACCCTGCGGCGTGGCGACATCGTGGTCACCGGGGCCAACGCCGGACGGGTGCGCGCCCTGATCAACGAGCGCGACGAGCCGGTCGCCGAAGCCGGCCCGTCGGTTCCGGTGGAAATTCTCGGCCTCGACGGCGCGCCCGATCCGGGCGAGCCCTTCGCGGTGGTGGAAAACGAGGCCCGCGCCCGCGAGCTCACCGAATACCGCATCCGCCAGAAGCGCGAACGCTCGCTCAACCCAGTGGGGGCCGGTGGCTCGCTGGCCGACATGATGGCCAAGCTGGCCGACAAGAAGGTCTCCGAACTGCCCCTGGTGGTAAAGGCCGACGTCCAGGGCTCGGCCGAGGCGATCGTCGGCTCCCTGGACAAGCTCGGCACCGACGAGGTCCGGGCACGGATCATCCTCTCCGGGGCCGGCGGGATCAACGAGAGCGATGTGATGCTGGCCAAGGGGGCCGGCGCGCCGATCCTCGGCTTCAATGTCCGTGCCTCCAAACAGGCCCGGCAGTTGGCCGAGCACGAGGGGGTGGAGATCCGCTACTACGCGATCATCTACGACCTCATCGACGATATCAAAGGCGTGCTCTCGGGGATGCTGGCCCCGATCCAGCGCGAGACCTTCCTGGGCGCGGCAGAGGTTCTGCAGGCCTTCGACATCTCCAAGGTCGGCCGCATCGCCGGCTGCCGGGTCCGCGAGGGCGTGGTGCGCCGCGGCGCCCGGGTGCGGATCATCCGTCAGGACGTGGTCGTCCTGGAACTGGGCACCCTGCAGACCCTCAAACGCTTCAAGGACGAGGTGACCGAGGTCACGTCGGGCCAGGAGTGCGGCATGGCCTTCGCCGGCTTCCAGGACATCAAGGCCGGCGACTTCATCGAGTGCTTCACGGTCGAAGAGGTGCGCCGGACGCTGTAGGCGATGTCCTTCCCCCGCGCCATTCTTGCCGAGCGCCGGCCCCTGTCACGGGGTGCAATCGTGGGCCGGCGGACCGGCGGAGCCGACAGCCGCGTGCAGCGAGGGCGCGTTGGTGAAATCGAACATGTCCTCGAGGCTCGCCGCGTGGAGATCGCGGCCGGTCAGGTGCGACCTTGGCGAGCCGCCAATGAAACGGTCTTCGATCATGCCCAACATCGCCGTGTGGTCCCGCGCCACGTGGGACACATAGCCCGGCTTTGAGAAGGGCGACACCGCGATAAACGGCACCCGGACGCCAAGCTGGTCGAAACTGGCGCAGCTGGCCGGATAGGGCCCGGTGGGGTTGGCCTTGAGGGCGGGACACAGCGCCTCGGCGTCCAGCACCGAGGTGTCGGTGGGGCTGATTGGATTGGTCGCGCACTCCGCCCCGCCGCCTGGCCGCTCGCTGGCCGGCGGGTTGGACAGGTCGGCGCATTGGCCGGGCGCGATACCGTCCGGCGTCCGCCCACCGCCCTGATTGGCGGCCGGTGGCTTGGCGTGGTCGTAGAAACCGCCATGCTCGTCATAGGTGATGAAGATGACCGAGTCCTTCCAATAGGGCCCGCTACGGATCGCGTTCACCACGTCCGACACATGCCATTGTCCGCGCTGAATATCGGTCGGCGGATGCTCGTCGTCCTCCAGCGCCGTCCCCTCGGCGCCCAGGTCTGGATCGATGAACACCACCTGCGGCAAGGGATCGCCGATCCCGAAGGCCTGAGCGTAGAAGGTGGCGATCGGCAGGGTGTGGCTGTCGGGCAGACGGAATTCGAGGGCCTGGGGCGCATCCTCGAAATAGTCCGTCCACGATACATGATGCGCGTCGAGCAGGTCGAAGATCGTCCCGGTGATGGGCTTGTAGCCGCCCGTCGTCGGCGGCACCGCGTCGTCGGTGGTCAGATGTCCAAACGATGTCGCCGCCATCAGGTAGAATCGGTTGGGGATGGTCGGCCCGACGACGGAAGCGAACTGCCGGTCGCTGATGGCGAAGGTCTGCGCCAAATGATAGTAGAACGGAATGTCCGTCTGGTCGAAATAGGATATGGTCGAGTCTTCCGTCGGCGATTCGCCCTTGTCGTGCTGCTCGGTCGCATCGTTCACGCGCACGAAGCCGTCGCTGAGCGGGTTGGCCAAGGCGCTGTTCGGCCGGGAGAAGTTGAGCTCCTGATGGCTGGCCAGCCAGCCGTGATCGAGATCCGGAACGATGCATCGCGTGGGGCTGTGAAACGACGTCACCACGGTGGTCGGCGGTCCGACATCGATATTGCTGTTCGAACAGACCAGCGATCCGCCTTTCTGGCTGCATGACAAGCCGTCGACGCAGCGGTGGTCGCTGGCCGAACAGATCGGATTGCCTTTGTGATAGCGGCTGTTCGGGGCATAGGGCAGCGCCCCGAAATAGTTGTCGAACGAGTGGTTTTCCTGCATCACGATGATGATGTGCTTGACGTTGCTCAATGGGCCATCCGCCAGAGCGGCGGACGGCGCCGCCAAGCTCAGCACGGCGGCGGTGGAGAGAAGAAGTTTTTTCACGGCGGCGCCTCCCTTGCCCGTGGTCTGGCCCAAGCGTCGGCGCCCCGGCGCGCCGATCCATTCCGGCACAATGAACCAACCCGATGGATGTGACAACAACCCCACGCCGGACCGGTTTTCGCCGACAGACCGCTGACCACCGCCGACGCGGAAAAGTGACTACTCCCGCCCGCGCTGCTTGTATTGCGCGCGCTGCGCCTTGGTGATAGCCACCCATTGCCGTTTCTTGGCGGCGCGCAGAGCCGGATCTTCCTTGCTTTCCAGAAAGGTCAGTTCACGGCGCAGTTTCTGGAAACTGGTCCACCGCCCCGGGTCGAGCGCGCCGCTTTCCAGCGCCGCCCGCACCGCGCAGCCCGGCTCGTTGGTGTGGCCGCAGTCGCCGAATCGGCATCCCGCCGCCAGGACCTCGATGTCTTCGAAGGCGGCGACCAGCCCTTCGTCGCTGTCCCACAGACCAAGCTCGCGCATGCCGGGAGTGTCCAGGAGCAGGCCGCCGCCCGGCAGCAGGATCAGCTCCCGGTGCGACGTGGTGTGGCGCCCGCGCCCGTCGGCCTCGCGAATCGCCGCCGTGGCCATGCGATCGTTTCCCAGCAGGGCGTTGAGCAGGGTCGACTTGCCCACCCCTGAACTACCGACCATCACCGCCGTGACGCCGGGCTTCAGAAAGGCGCGCACTGCGTCCAGCCCCTCGCCGGTCCGCGATGAGATGGCCAGCACCGGCGCGAGCCCGGCCATGGCCTCCACGCCGCTCACGGCGGCCGTGACATCGGCGGCGAGATCGGCCTTGGTCAGCACCACCACCGGCGCCGCGCCGCTCTGCCAGGCGGCGGCCAGGTAGCGTTCCAGCCGCCTAGGATTGAGATCGCCATTCAGCGAAGCGGCGATGAAGGCCACGTCGACATTGGCGGCCACCACCTGCACGCCGCCGCCCGGTCCGGCCGCCTTGCGGGTGAAGGCTGTGCGGCGGGGCAGGACATGATGGATGACCGCCAAATCGCCTGGCCCGCCCGCCGCCGCGGCCACCCAGTCGCCGGCGGCCGGGTAGCCGCCGGCCGGCGCGTCCCGCGCCAGCCTGCCACTGATCTCGGCCTTGAGTTCGCCAAGTTCGGTGGCCAGGCCATAGAGGCCGCGCTGCTGCAGGATGACCCGCCCCGCGACCACGCCGGCGGCCGCGTGAGGCGCGAAGTCGCGCTGGAGCGCATCGCTCCAGCCGTAGGTTTCTAACAAGGGGGTGATCCTTCGATCGGCATGAGGAGACGGCGCCGAACGATGATGCGTCGCATCTAGGGCCGGGCGCGGCGGAGGGCGTCGCGGCTGAACACAGTCATCCTGGAGGCCCTCCTTCCCATCGTGGATCGATCATTGGAGTTAGTCACGTTGGGCGCCGGCCGTCAATGAAGCCGCCACCTCGCGGGGCGCGGACTACGTCGCCGGCACCCTTGCCTCCGCCGCCAAGCGCGCCTCGGCGGCCGCGAGCATGGCCACGAAGCGCGGATCGTCGCGCAGGGAATCGAGATCGCTGTCAGCCTTGGCGTGAGCCAGCAGACTGCTCGACGCCTTGACCGACCACGGTCCGAACAGCCCCAGAGCGCCATCGGCGTCGCCAAGACGGGCGGCCAGCGCGCAGGCGAGATTGAAGCGCATCGACCCGTTGTCGGGATCGATCAGAAGCGCGCGGTCGATCCATTCCCGCGCCCGCTCGCCCTCGCCAAGCGCCGCCAGGGCGTTGACCCCGAATCCCATGGCCTTGCCGTTGGTCGGATCCTGTGAAAGCGCCTTCTCGGCGCGGGCCAGGGCGACCTGGGCGACGCGCCAGCGCGCGGGCTCCTCACCGAGCGCTGTGTAACAGCTGATCAGCATGCCGGGCGACCCCATGTCGTCATCCATCAAGGTCATCGCCTTTTCGAAATAGCGGATCGCGTCCTCGAGGCGGCGCTGGCGGAAACTCATGGCGGCGGCGGCCCAATTGACCTCGAAGGATTCGGGGTCCAGGCGCAGGGCGCGCTCGATCTCGGCGAAGGCTTCTTCGGGGCTACCCTGTTGGGCCAGGTGCCTGGCCCGGACCGCGTGCGCCTCGGCCAGATTGGCATCGAGGGCCAGGGCGCGTTCGGCGGCGGCCAGGCCGTCGTCTTCGTCCCTGGCGCCGGCGAAGAACAGCAAGGTCCGCGCCAGGGCCAGAAGCGCCCAGGCCGGCGCATAGCCCGGATCGATCTCCACGGCCCGCCGGCACATGCGGGCGATCGTTTCGTTGCGCCGGGAGTCGCCCTCGCTGCCGCCCACATTGTACCGGCGGGCCATCAGAAAGAGGTTGTAGGCCTCGACATTGCCGGTGCCGCGCTGGCCGATGGCCTGTTTTTCGGCCGGCAGAAGCCTCAGCTTCAAAGCGCCCACGATGGCTTGCGAGATCTCGTCCTGCAGGGTGAAAATGTCGGTGAGTTCGCGGTCGTAGCGTTCGGCCCAGACGTGATCGCCCGCCGCGCCGTCGATCAGCTGGGCGCTGATCCGGATACGCCCGGCCGCCTTGCGCACGCTGCCTTCGAGGACATGGCTGACGTTCAAGTCCCGGGCGATGCGCGGGATATCGACCGCCTTGCCCTTGAACTGGAAGGCCGTGTTGCGGGCGACGACCGAAAGGGCGGAGACCTTGGAGAGGTCGGTGATGATGTCCTCGCTGATTCCGTCGCTGAAGTACTCCTGCTCGGCTTCACCGCTCATGTTGGCGAACGGCAGGACGCAGATGGAGAGCGTGCGGATCGGCGGCGAAGCGCCCGCGCCCTGGCCGGTGGAAGCGCCAGGACCTCCCATCAGATCGCCGACGCTGGCCACCACCTTGCGCCAGCCGGGCGCGTCGGCCTCGCCGGTCCAGCCCGACAGATCCGCGCAATGGATGCGGTCGAAGGGCATGGGCGGCTGGGCGCCGTCGATGGCGAGCTGGATCAGTTTGCCCGACGCGCGGGCCCGATCGGCCTCCGCCTGCACCCATTCGGATTTCACCGCATCGGCCGACCAGATCACCACCACCGCCTTGGATGACTTCAATCGCTCCTCGATCACCTGGGCATAGGGGCGATGGGCTGGAAGCTCGTCGTCGCGCCACACGCCGTAGCCCAGCCCGCGCAGCGCTTCGGCGACCTGCTTGGCCTGGACCGCCGTCGAGCGGGCGTAGGAAATGAAGATGTCGGACATTGGCGCGCTCCCCTTCGCGGGCGGCTGGCGGACCCTATCGACGGCCATGGGCGCGCGGCAAGAGAAAGATGGCTTAGGGGGCGCCAAGATGGTGACCTCGCGTGGGCCCAAGCGCGCTTGCCTTCCTCGCGCCAACCGATGAAGATGCCACGCTAGCCGCCGCGGGGGCCGACGATGACCGACCATCACACGGCTCACGCGCCGCCCAGCCTCCTGCGCATCCTCGGCCTGGTGTTCGGCTTGGCGGTCGTGGTGGGCGGGATGGTGGGTTCGGGGATCATGCGGGCGCCCGGCGTGGTGGCGCTGGGGATTACCAGCCCGCCCCTGTTCCTGCTGGCTTGGGCGGCGGGCGGCGGGGTGGCGATGCTTTCGGCCATGCCCCTGGTTGAGGCCGGCGCCTCGGTGCCAAGAGCCGGCGGGTCCTACGCCATCGCCGCGCGCGCCTTTGGCCCGGCCGCGGGCTTCCTCACCGGCTGGATCAGCTGGCTGCAGTATGTGGCCTCCAGCGCTTTCATCGCGGTGGTGTTCGGGGAATATGTCCATCGCCTGGGCATGGCGCCCCAGCTTTCCAACTCGGTCCTCGCCGTCGGCTTGGTGGTCGCCGTGGCCGCCGTCAACTGGATCGGCACCCGCATCAGCGGCGCCTCGCAAAGCCTGGCCAGCGCCATCAAGGGCGCGGCGTTTCTGATCCTGGCCGGGGTCCTGTTCGCGTCGCGCCACGCGGGCCCCGGCGCGCCGGTCGCCGCCGTATCGGTGGGAGCCTTCGCCGGCGTGACCACCATCGGCGCGGTGGTGATGGCGGTGCGGGTGATCTACCAGACCTACGCCGGCTGGGACGCCGCCATCTATTTTTCCGAGGAGGTCAACCGGCCCGACCGCAATGTGGCGCGCTCGACCTTCGGGGGCATAGCGGCGGTGACGGTGCTCTATGTGCTGGTCAACGCCGCCGTGCTGCATGTGCTCAGTCCCGCCGCCATCGCCGGCTCGGCCCTGGCGGTGGGCGACGCGGCCAAGGTGTCCTTGGGTGCGATCGGGGATATCGTCATCACCGCCATGGGCCTGTTTTCCCTGGCCGCCATCGTCAATCTGCAGACCATGGCCGCCCCACGCATCACCTTCGCCATGGCCCGCGACGGGGTCTTGCCGCCGATCCTCGCCAGGGTGGCCAAGGGCGGCGCGCCCAGGCTCGGCGTGGCGGCCGCCGCCGTCGCCTCGGCCGCGTTCGCGGCCACCGGCAGCTACGAGAGCATCGTGCGCATCTATGCGCCGTGGTCCATGACGGCGATCATCGTCATCTGCCTGGCTTCCATCCGCTTGCGCCTCGCCGAGCCCGATCTGCCCCGGCCCTGGAAGATGCCCCTTTTTCCGTGGATCGCCATTGTCGCGGCGGCGATCCAGGCGTCGCTGATCGCCGTGGTGGTGTGGGACGATCCGCTCGCCGGCCTGGCCTCCGCCGCCGCGGCCATCGCCCCCCTGCCGATCTATCTGATCTTCGCCAAGACATGGCGTCGCGGGGCAGGATTGACCACGGCCGCGAAGGGGGAAAGACCATGACCGATCATCACCCCGTGCCGGCGCCGAGCGGTCTGCTGCGGGTGCTGGGCCTTGCCTTTGGTCTGGCGGTGGTTGTGGGCGGCATGGTCGGCTCGGGCATCATGCGCGCCCCGGGTGTGGTGGCCGAGGGGATTACCAGCGCGCCGCTGATCCTTCTGGCCTGGGTGGTGGGTGGCGCGCTCACCATGCTGGCGGCCATGCCGGTGGTGGAGGCCGGGGCCTCGGTGCCCAAGGCCGGCGGCCCCTATCCCATCGCCGAACGCGCCTTTGGCCCGGCGATCGGGTTTCTGACCGGCTGGGTGAACTGGCTGGCCTGGGTCGGCGCCGGCGCCTTCGTCGCGGTGGTGTTCGGCGAATATGTCCATCGCCTGGGCCTGGCCGGCCGCCTTTCAGTCGGTGCGATCGGCTGTGGGCTGATCGCGGCGGTGGCGGTGGTCAACTGGCTGGGCACGAAGGTGAGCGGAGCGTCGCAAAGCCTCGGCAGCGCGCTCAAGGGTACGGCCTTCCTGGTGTTGGCGGCGATCCTGTTTCTCTCTCCCCGCGCTCCGGCGGGCGCGGCGGCCACGCACGCGGCGGCGATCGGCGCCGCCTCGGGAAGCGCGCTGGTCATGGCCATCCGGGTGATCTTCCAGACCTACGCCGGCTGGGAGGCCTCCATCTATTTTTCCGAGGAGGTGGCGCGTCCCGACCGCAATGTGGCGCGCT
>JBDTIW010000110.1:0-9722 GCA_039936215.1 Caulobacteraceae bacterium
TTGGTCCAATGGACCGGGCCGGGCGGATTGGTGGTCACGGTGTCGACGATGGTTCCTTCGAGGCGGGCGGCCTCGGCTATCTGATCGGCGCCCACGACCTGGATGACCAGGGTGTTCCAGCCGGCCACGAAGTCGCCCGCGCCGTTGGAGATCGGATGCAACGACTCCCATTGGCCCTGCGGCGCGACGCCCAGCGAATGGCCGTTGAGCGACACCGTCCCCTGGTCGTCGACGGCGACCTGTCCGCCCGAAAGGGTGGCGTCGGCGGGGTTGTAGCCGGTCAGGTCGAACTTGAAGGTGAAGGTCATGTTCCCGTTGTCGCCGGCGTCAGGGGCGGCGGCGATCCACGAGGAATTGGGCCCGTTGGCGAACCAGAAGGGGCTCCAGTCGGCCTGGCCGGGGGCCACCGTATAGGCGATGGGGGCCATCCTGTAGTTGTCGGCGTTGGTCACGCTCCAGTTGGCGTCGGCGAGGTTGCCGGCCGTCTGGATGGCCCCCGAAGCGTCCTGGCCGGTGGCGAGGTTGATGCTGAACCCGCTCGTGGATGTGTGGGGGAGGGTGAGGCGCCCCCCAGCGGCGAAAACGCCGACATCGCTGTTGGAGACGATCGTCTCGCCGGTCGGGACGGCGGCGATGGCGTCGTCAGAGGTTTCCGGCGTCTTGGCGAAACCGCCGCCGGTCCGGTTCAGCCCATCAATCCGCGTCATCCGCGCCTCCCGCGCCTGGGGCCGTCGCGCGGCCCGTGGGGGTGGGACTATAGGCTCGTTATTCGCGGTTGGGCAGGGGGCCGGACGCCCCCGTCACGGCGCGAGAAAGAGCGCCGCGCCACCGCTTAGCGAGGGAGGATTGAAGGACGGGCGAGCGTTTCCACTCATTCAATCCTCCCCTGCGGATGGTTTCGCGGGGGAGACCTTCCGCGCGATGCCCGCTTGCCCCAAGACTTTTCGCGCGTGACGGAGGGGGCGTCCGGCCGTCACCCATCACTTGGAGATGTGTGCATCCGGTAGGTCGCCGACGGGAGGGGCTGTTTGAGGGCGCGCTTTACCGCACCGCACAAGCTGCCTAAAAACTGGGCGGTATGGATGTGTGGAAAATGGGCGCCGGGCTCAGGGTCGGGGCGGTGGAGGTTTCCGGGCGGGTGTGGATCGCGCCGATGACCGGGGTCTCGGACCTTCCATTCCGCCAGACGGCCGCCCGGCTGGGGGCGGCCTATGTGGCCACCGAAATGGTCGCCTGCGCCCAGTTCGCGCGGCGCCGCCCCGATGTGGTCCGGCGCGCCGCCGTCGGGGGCGGCCTGCCGTTGATGGTGGTGCAGTTGGTCGGTCGGGAGGCCGGCTGGATCGCCGAGGGCGCGCGCCTCGCCGTCCGCGCCGGCGCCCGGATCATCGATCTCAATTTCGGATGCCCGGCCAAGGAGGTCACCGGCCATTTGTCCGGCTCGGCCCTGATGCGCGACCTCGATCTGGCGGAGGGCCTGATTATCGCCGCCGTGCAGGCCGTCGATACACCAGTGACGGTAAAGATGCGCCTGGGCTGGGATGAAGGCTCCCGCAACGCGCCCCAGTTGGCCGTCCGCGCCCAGGCGGCCGGGGCGGCGGCCATCACCGTCCACGGCCGGACGCGCAGCCAGTTCTACGCCGGGACGGCCGATTGGGCGGCGGTGCGCGCCGTCAAGGCCGCGGTGACCATTCCGGTGCTGGTCAACGGCGACGTGCTGGACGCCAAGTCGGCGCGGGCGGCGCTCGCCGCGTCCGGCGCCGACGGGGTGATGATCGGCCGGGGCGCCACCGGCCGGCCGTGGATCGCGGCGGCGATCGAGGCGGCACTGGCCGGTCGCGCGGTCCCCGAACCCGGCCGGCGGGAGCGCGCCCATATCGTCGCCCGCCACCTGGAGGCCAGCGTCGGCTTTTATGGCGAGGCCATGGGGGTGCGCATGTTCCGCAAGCACCTGGCTGCCTATATCGCCGCCGCGCCCTGGCCTGCCGCGGCGGAGGACCGGCGCGCGGCGCGGGCGGCGCTTTGCCGCCTGGACCAGCCGGCCGATATCCGCGCCGGCCTCGCCGCCCTGTGGTCGCCGCAGCCCTCGAAGCTGGCGGCGTGAGCGCCGGATCGCGCGACGACGACCGTCAGGCCGCGCAAGAGGCCCTGAAGGCGAACGCCTTCGACCTGGGCCTCGATCCGGCCCTGATCGTGGGCGGCGATGGGACGCTGGCGGCGGCCAACGTGGCGGCCGAGGCCCTGTTCGGCGCGGCCCTGGCCCCGCGGGCGCGGGATCGCTTCGCGGCGGCCTTTCCGCTGGACGCGGCCCTGACCGCCTTGGTCGACCGGTGCGCGCTCGAAGGGGCGCCCGTGCGCGCCCACGCCGTCGAGATCGCTCTGTTTGGCGGACCCGCCCTTACGGCGGACGCCGCCGTCGCGCCGCTGGGCGGCGGCGCGGTGCTGGTCGCCCTGCATGTGCGCCCCTCCACATCCGGGCGACGGGCGGACGGCCCGCGTTCGATGCTGGGTCTGGGCCGGATGCTGGCGCACGAGATCAACAATCCCCTGGCCGGAATCCGCGGCGCGGCGCAACTGTTGAAGGCCGGCGCGGGCGTGGAGGATATTCCCCTCGCCCAACTCATCGTCGACGAGACCGACCGCATCGGCCGGCTGGTGGGCCGCATGGAGGCGTTTTCCGACGACACGGCCCCCCACCGCGCGGCGGTGAACCTGCACCAGGTGCTGGACCGGGTGCGGGCGCTCGCCATCAATGGAATCGCCCATGGGCTGACGGTGCGGGAAAGCTACGATCCTTCCCTGCCGCCCGCCTGGGGCGAGGAAGACCAGCTGATCCAGCTGTTCCTGAACCTGGCCAAGAACGCCGCCGAGGCTGCCCGGGCGCGCGGCGACGGGCGAGGTGAGATCGGCCTGGCCACCGCCTTTCATCACGGGGCCAGACTTGTCCGGTTCGGTGGCCACGCCGCCGCCGCCGCGCCTCTGGAGGTGCGGATATCGGACAACGGCCCGGGGGTCTCCAGTGAGGTGCGCGATCATCTCTTCGAGCCCTTCGTCACCACCAAGGCGCAAGGAACGGGACTGGGCCTGGCCTTGGCGGCCAAGATCGTCGCCAGCCACGGCGGCGCGATCGATTTCGAATCGGCGCCCGGCCGCACGCTGTTTCGCGTCCGCCTCCCGGCGGCGGCGCCCGGCCTTGGTCAGGAGGACCCGCCGCCATGAACCCCGCTGGATCGAGGATCCTCATTGCCGACGACGACGCGTCGATTCGCCTGGTGCTTTCCCAGGCCTTCTCGCGCCTGGGCTATCAGGTTCGCGCCACCGGCGCGGCGGCCACTCTGCTCAAATGGGTTTCGGATGGGGAGGGCGATCTGGTGATCACCGACGTGGTCATGCCAGACGAGAATCTGTTCGACATCCTGCCGCGCATCCGCAAGCAGCGTCCCGGCCTGCCGATAATCGTGATGAGCGCCCAAAGCACCCTTCTCACCGCCGTGGCCGCCGCGGCCGGCGGCGTGTTCGACTACCTCCCCAAGCCGTTCGACCTGGACGACATGACCGCCGCCGCCGCGCGCGCCCTGGAGCGTCCCGCCGATCCCGAGGCGGCCAGGGCCCAGGCGCGGGCGGTTCGCGACGAGCGCCTGCCGCTGATCGGCCGCTCGGCGCCCATGCAGGCGGTCTATCGCAGCGTCTCGCGCCTGGTAGGGACCGACCTGACCGTCTTGATCGAAGGGGAATCTGGAACGGGCAAGGCTCTGGTGGCCAGGGCCCTGCACGAGCTGGGGGCGCGGCGCGAGGGGCGATTCGTCATCGCCAATCTCGCCGCGATGCCGCGCGAAGGCGTCGATGAGGCGCTGTTCGGCCAGGGCGGTGGCGATGGCGGCAAGCTGGCCGCGGCCGATGGCGGCACGCTGTTTCTTGACGAGATCGGCGACATGCCCCTGGACGCCCAGATGCGTCTGCTGCGGGTGTTCGATGGAGTGGGTCCGGCCGCCAATCCCAGGACCGGCCAGCGGCCCGACGTCCGCATCGTGGCCGCCACGAACCGCGATCCGCGCGACCTCGTCGCCCATAAGTTGCTGCGCGAAGACCTCTATTTCCGCCTCAATGTCGCGCCGATCCGCCTTCCACCCCTGCGCGACCGGGCCGGGGACATCCCCGACCTCGCCCGCGCCTTCCTGTTGCGCGTCCATCGAGAAGGCCTGCCGTTAAAGAGCATCGACCGCCCGGCCCTGGAGCGATTGGCGCGCCACCGTTGGCCCGGCAATGTGCGCGAACTGGAAAACCTGCTGCGCCGCGTCTGCGTTCTCTACGCCGAGACGACGATCGGGGTCGGCATCGTCGAGCGCGAGCTGGCCGAGCGGGCGCCGGCGGCGGCGATCGACGCGAGGCCAGCAAGCCTGTCCAGCCTGGTCGAGCGCCATCTCGCGGCCGAATTCGCCGCCATGCCCGGTGGCCTGCCGCCGCCCGGCCTCTACGATCGCGTATTGGCCGAGGTCGAACGGCCGCTGTTCCAACTCGTCCTGGCCGCTACCCGCGGCAACCAGGTGCGCGCCGCCCAGGTGCTGGGCCTCAACCGCAACACCCTTCGCAAACGCCTCCGCGACCTCGCCATCGACCCGGCGCGGGGCCGAGCGTGAGACGCCCAAGCCTCTATCTGATCCTCGTCCAGGTCTGGGTCTGGCAGAGGGGGGCGACGATGCAGCCGCGCAGGCTCAGGCGCCCGTCGGGCTTCAGCTCGACCGTGCCCTTGTAGGTCCCGCCATCCTCGGGGTTGTACACCCAGCCATCGCCCCATCGGCCCGGCCCAAGCGGGCGCAGCTTCAGGAACAAAAGCCCCGCGATCAGTCGGCCGCGCTGGGCGGGATCGCGATTGCGCACATCCTTCTGGTCGGGGAAGGCTCTTAGCCGCGGCGAACTGACCCCCCACCCGCAAACCGCCTCGCCGCACGTCCCGATGCGCACCGTGCTGCCGCCATCCACCGGCGTCCTCCACAGGCCGGCGATTTCCCGCGCTGGCGGGGCCGCGCCTGCCAGGAGAGCCGCGAGAACAAGGGCGCAAATCATCGGCGATCTCCTAGTGGTTTCTGGCCGCGCCGTTCATCCAGCCACAAGGCGATTTCGCCCAGGGCGGCGCGGCGGCCACGCAGTTCCCAGGCGTTACGCACCCGCCGGGCGAATTTGAGGCCGCCCGGTTCCACATCTAGTTCGTCGATGGAATCGGTCAGGAGGGTGGAGAGGTCGGCGACCAGGCGTTCGGCGCCGGCCTCCCGCGAGGGCTGGTGGCGCGCGCGCAGGCTCAGAACATTGAGAATCGCCCCCGCGCAGTCGGCGGCCTGGATGCGGATATCGGGAACCGAGGTGATCTCATAGAACTGGCCGTGGGTGATCGGCCCAACGGCGAACAGGGTCTCCCGCGCCGCCCCGTCGGCCCCGATGGCGCGCGAGCGGCTGTCGACGTCCACGCCAAGCCGACAGGCGTCGGGGCGGATGTCCCCGGCCGCCAGCAGCCCGGCGACGAGCGGATCGCCGCATTGCGCCAGATCGCCGCGCGGGCCGGCGCAGTTCACCACCAGGGCGAAGGTCCGCCGCTCCACCGCTTGGCCCCCGCGCGCCGTCCACGCCGCTTCGACGCCATCGGGGCCGGCGCGCAGGTCACGAAGACGTCCGGCGACAATGCTCAGGAGGCCGGCCCGCTGGAACGCCTCGACGCGGGCGGCGACTTCGGGTGCGAGACGGTGACGATGGACATCCCACCACGGCCGCGAATGTCGAAGGAATTGCAGCCTCTCCTTGACGCTCCAGCCACGCCACAAGGTCTGGACATAGGGGCGCAGAGCATCGATCGCGCCGCGCCAGTCGCCCGTGGCGCGGCGGCGAACCTCAATCAGCACATCCAAGGGCGATCCCTTGGGCGCGCGCGCTGCGGCGGTGGGCGAAGCGGCGTCTCCATGAGGGCGGGGCAGGAGGCCGCGGCGCGAAAGGGCCACGATGGAGGTGTCCGGCCGCTTGCCCTGGATGGAAAGGGCGATATCTACGGCGGTGAGTCCCGAGCCGAGCAACAGGATGTCGCCCCCAGCCGGGACGCCCGCCGGATTCCACGCCCACGGGTCGGCGACATAGTGCCCCGAGGCGATAAGAGCCTCGTCGATCTCCGCCGGAGCGGGCGGCGGCAGGTTGCCGAGCGCCAGGACGACCGCGTCGGCGCTCAAGCCGCGGCCGAGGGCCAGGTGAACCCGCCAGGCTTCGCCATCGCGGGTGAGAGCGCGCACGTCGTCGTGTTCCATGGATAGGCGACCGGCGGCCCGCCCATCGGCCGCCGCCTTGCGAAGAAGGGATTGCAGATACTGGCCGTAGCGGTCGCGGGTGACGAACACCCGGTCTGGTTCGGCGACGCCGGCGGCGGCCAGCCAGTCGAGGAAATGCGACGGCTCCTCCACGAAGGCGCTCATGTTGGTGGCGCGCACGTTGAGCAGATGGTCGGGGTTGGTGGTGGCGTAGGCCGCGCCCCGCCCAAAGCGGGGGCCGCGCTCGATCAGCAGGACGCGCGGGCCGTCGGCGGCCAGAAGCAAACGCAGGGCGGTGAGCACGCCGCTGAATCCGGCTCCGATCACGGCGACGATGGGTCGGTCGGTCATGGCGTCTTCATCCCCCGACAAGGGCGACCGACTCAATCCCAGAAAAACTTCGCGACTGACCCAATGCGGCCTCAAGTTTCGACTAAAACTAACACAACAGATTAGAAAATCTCACAATAGTCCGGTTTGTCGGCCGACGAGAAAAAGTGCCTGTGAGACGCGCCCCCCCGGCGCACTAGCATGGCAGCGCAGGTGAATTGGGGGTGTACGGACATGGACGCGGTCTCGCGGCGCGGAATTCTGGCCGGAGCGGCGGTGCTGAGCGCTTCGGGGGCCATGCCCAGCCTGGCGCTCGCCGCGCCGACGACCTCGTTGCTCAACGCCAGCTACGATCCGACACGCGAGTTCTACAGGGATTTCAACACCCTGTTCGAAGTCGATTTCAAACGACGGACCGGGCGGAGTGTGCGGATCAACCAGTCGCACGACGGATCGGGAAAGCAGGCCAGGGCGGTGGCGGACGGGCTGGAGGCCGATGTGGTGACCCTGGCGCTGGCCTATGACATCGACGAGATCGCCGCCCGCGGCCTCATCGCGCGCGACTGGCAATCGCGTCTGCCGTTCAACAGCGCGCCCTACGCCTCGACCATCGTCTTCCTGGTTCGCAAGGGCAATCCCAAGGCCATCCACGACTGGATCGATCTGGTGAGGCGCGGGGTCCAGGTGATCACGCCCAATCCCAAGACCTCGGGCGGCGCGCGCTGGAGCTATCTGGCCGCGCTGGCCTATGCGATGCGCCACAACGGCGGCGACGAGACGCGCGCCCTGGGTTTCGTGCGCGGGATCTATCGGAACGCGCCGGTCCTCGACACCGGCTCGCGCGGCGCGACCACCACCTTTGTGCAACGGGGCCTGGGCGATGTCCTGGTCGGCTGGGAGAACGAGGCGCTGCTGGCCATGGACGAATATGGGCCAGGCAAGCTGGAGATCATTCGCCCCTCCCTGAGCATGCTGGCCGAGCCGCTGGTGGCGGTGGTGGACAAGGTGGTGGACAAGCGCCGATCGCGCACACTCGCTGAGGCCTATTTGCGGTTCCTCTACACCGATCAGGCGCAGGATTTGGCCGCCCGCCGCCATTATCGGCCGCGGAGCGACGCGGTGGTCGCGCGCTATGCGGCGAAGTTCCCGCGCATGGACATGGTCACCATCGCGACATTCGGCGGCTGGCAAAAGGCGCAGGCCAGGAACTTTGCCGAGGGCGGCGCCTTCGACAAGATCTACCAGCCAAGCTGAAATGGTCGCGGCCGCCCCTTCGCTTCGAGGCCCTTCGATCGGCGCGCGCCCGGCGCCGTGCCGGGCTTTCGCCTGGCGTTCGGGGTCACGCTTGCCTACGTCAGCCTCATCATCCTGCTCCCGATGGCGGCCCTGGTCGCGCGGCCGGGGGAACAAGGGCTGGAAGGCTTTGTCGCCGCCGTCCTGGCGCCGCACACCTTGGCGGCCCTGCGGCTGAGCTTCGTGGCCGCCGCCTTGACGGCTCTCGCCAATTTGGTCCTCGGCTTGGCGGTCGCCTGGACCTTGACGCGTTATGAATTCCCGTTTCGGCGGGTGGCGGACGCCCTGGTCGATCTGCCCTTCGCCCTGCCCACCGCCGTGGCCGGGATCGCCCTGGCGAGCCTCTACGGTCCAAACGGCTGGATCGGCGGCGCCCTGCAAGGCGTGGGGCTGAAGGTCGCCTATACGCCCGCCGGCGTGTTCGTGGCCCTGCTGGCGGTGGGCCTGCCCTTCGTGGTGCGTTCGGTCCAGCCGGTGCTGGAGGACATCGACGCCGCCTGGGAGGAGGCCGCCCGAACCCTGGGCGCCGCACCCTTGCGGATCGCTTGGCGAATCATGCTGCCCGCCCTGGCGCCGGCCCTGCTCACCGGATTCGCCATGGCCTTCGCGCGCGGGGCCGGAGAATACGGTTCGGTGATCTTCATCGCCGGCAACATGCCGGGCGTCTCGGAGATCGCGCCCCTTGTCATCGTCACCAAGCTGGAACAGTACGACTACGCCGGAGCGGCGGCGGTTGGGGTGGCCATGCTGGCCGTTTCCCTCGCCGTCCTGGTGGGCGTCAACGCCCTCCAAGTCGCCCTTTCCCGCCGGGGCGAGCGATGATCGGCGCCGTCGCACGTCACCGGGTAAGCAGCCCGGGTCCGATCATCCTGCTGGCCGTCGCGCTCGCCTGGCTGGCTCTGGTGATCGGCGCGCCCATGACCACCGTGTTCGTCGAGGCCTTTGCCAAGGGCGCCGGCCCTTTCCTGGACGCCTTCAAGGATCCCGACGCCCTGGCGGCCATCCGCCTGACCCTGCTGGTGGCGGCCATCGCCGTGCCGGTGAACGCCGCGTTCGGCCTGGCGGCGGCGTGGTCCATCGCCAAGTTCGATTTCAAGGGCAAGGCCCTGCTGCTGACCCTCATCGATCTGCCGCTCTCGATGTCGCCGGTGGTCTCGGGCCTGGTGTGGGTGCTGCTGTTCGGAGCCCGCGGCTGGTTCGGGCCGCTGCTGGAGGCGGGGGGCGTCAAGATCGTCTTCGCGGTTCCCGGCATCGTCCTGGGAACCATCCTGGTCACCACGCCCCTGATCGCCCGCGAGCTCATCCCCCTGATGACCGCCCAGGGGGCCGAGGAGGAATTGGCCGCGACCACTTTGGGGGCCGGCGGCTGGACCACCTTTGGCCGTGTGACTCTGCCCAATGTGCGCTGGGCGCTCTTGCACGGCGTCCTGTTGTGCAACGCTCGCGCGATGGGCGAGTTCGGCGCGGTGTCGGTGCTGTCGGGCCACATCCGGGGCCTGACCGAGCCCCTGCCCCTGCATGTGGAAGCGATCTACAACGAATATGATTTCGTGGGCGCCTTCGCCTGCGCCTCGCTTCTTGCCGGTCTCGCCATCGTCACCCTGCTCTCCAAGACCGCTCTGGAGCGCGCCGGCGGAGCGATCGTCAAAAATGAAGCCGCGATCACTGGGAGCGCCGCATGACCCTCACCGTCGATGGCCTGTTTAAGCAGTTCGGCCGCTATCCGGCCCTGGCCGGCGTATCGCTGGAGGCGCGGGACGGCGAGTTCCTGACTTTGCTGGGACCGTCTGGGTCGGGCAAGACCACTCTGCTGCGGGT
>JBDTIW010000111.1:0-6903 GCA_039936215.1 Caulobacteraceae bacterium
TGCCGCCTTCGGTCAGAGTCTTGGCGAGATGGACGCGGTTGCGCTCGCCGCCGGAAAGCTGGCCGACCTTCTTCTGCTGGTCCCCGCCCTTGAAGTTGAACGAGCCGACATAGGCGCGGCTGACCAGCTCGCGATTGCCGATCTTCATCACGTCCAGGCCCCCGCTGATCACCTGCCAGACGGTCTTGCCGGCGTCGAGGTCGTCGCGGCTCTGATCGACATAGGCGAGCTTGACGGTCTCGCCCAGGCGGATCTTGCCGGCGTCGGGGCTCTCCTGGCCGGTGATCAGCTTGAACAGGGTCGATTTGCCCGCCCCGTTGGGTCCGATCACCCCGACGATGCCGTTGGGGGGCAATTTGAAGGAAAGGTCCTTAAAGAGGACCTTGTCGCCATATTCCTTTTCCAGCCCATCGACCTCGATCACCACCTGGCCGAGACGCGGCCCCGGCGGAATCTGGATGGTGGCGAAGCTCTGCTTCTCGCGTTCCTGCTGGTTCACCATCTCGTCGTAGGCGGCCAGGCGCGCCTTGGACTTGGCCTGCCGCGCCTTGGCCGAGGAGCGCACCCATTCCAGTTCGCGGGCCATGGCCCGCTGGCGGGCCTCACTCTCGGACTGTTCCTGGCGGACGCGCTTTTCCTTCTGCTCCAGCCAGAGCGAATAGTTGCCCTCGTAGGGCACGCCCTTGCCGCGATCGAGTTCCAAGGTCCACTTGGTCACCTGGTCGAGGAAATAGCGGTCGTGGGTGACCAGGATCACGCAGCCGGGAAAGTTCTCCAGATGGTGCTGCAGCCAGGCCACCGACTCGGCGTCCAGGTGGTTGGTGGGCTCGTCCAGCAGCAACATGTCGGGCTTGGAGAGCAGCAGGCGCGCCAGGGCCACCCGCCGGCGCTCGCCGCCCGAGAGGTTGGTCACCGGTGCGTCGTCGGGCGGGCAGCGCAGGGCGTCCATGGCCATTTCGATCTTCGAATCGATATCCCACAGATCGCCAGCGTCGATCTTTTCCTGGAGGGCGGTCATCTCCTCCATCAGCGCCTCCGAATAATCCTCGCCCAGCTTGGCGGCGACCGCGTTGTAGGCGTCGAAGGTTTTCTTTTCCTCGCACCAGGCGATGACGTTACCCCACACGTCGAGAGCGGGATTTAGATGGGGTTCCTGCTCAAGGTAACCCATCTTGGTTCCCTCGGCTGCGCGGGCCTCTCCGTTGAACTCCTTGTCCAGCCCCGCCATGATCTTGAGCAGGGTGGATTTGCCCGAGCCGTTGACGCCCACCACGCCAATCTTGGCGTCGGGATAGAAGGACAGCCAGATGTTCTCGAACACCTTCTTGCCGCCGGGATAGGTCTTGGAAAGACCCTGCATCTGAAAAATATATTGGGCGGCCATGGCGGCGCTCGGGCGTCCTTCAATTGAAATGTGTGGGAAGTCGCGCGGGAGATAACGACGGCGCCCGCTCTTGCCAAGCCGCGCTGGCCGATCAACGATGGGCCATGAACAGAATGTTCCATCGACTCTGGGGCGCGGGCGCCCTGATCCTATCCACGATGGCGGTGGGCGCGCGGGCTCAGGATGTTTCCATTGTGGGTTTGCAACAGGCCGAGGGCGCCGGCCAGGTCACCGCGGCTCAGGCGACCGCCCGCTTCGACCAAGCCATCGCGGCGCGCGACCGGGCCGGGCCGGCGCTCCACGCCGTCGTCGCCCTCAACCCCCATGCCATGGCCGACGCGCGCAAGCTGGACGCGGAACGCAAGGCCGGCCATGTGCGCGGGCCTCTGCACGGCGTCCCCATCCTCATCAAGGACAATATCGAATCCGCCGACGGGACGGCGACCACGGCCGGGTCGCTGGCGCTGAAGGATAACCTCACCGGCCGTGACGCGCCGCTGGTCAGGCGGCTCACCGACGCCGGCGCGGTGATTCTCGGCAAGACCAATCTTTCCGAATGGGCCAACTTCCGTTCGACCCATGCCTCAAGCGGCTGGAGCGCGGTAGGCGGCCAGACCCTCAATCCCTATGACTTCCGGCGCAGCCCCTGCGGCTCCAGCGCCGGCAGCGGCGCGGCCGTGGCGGCCGGCTTCGCGGCGGCGGCGATCGGCACCGAGACCGACGGCTCGATCACCTGCCCGGCGGCGGTGAACGGACTGGTGGGGCTGAAACCCACCGTGGGCCTGGTCTCGCGCACGTTCGTCGTGCCGATCAGCCAAAGCCAGGACACGCCGGGCCCGATCACCTTGACGGTGCGGGATGCCGCCACCCTGCTCACGGTCATCGCCGGGACCGATCCGGCCGATCCGGCGACCCGCGAGGCCGACGCCCACAAGACCGATTACGCGGCCGGCCTCGACGCAGGTTCGCTGAAAGGGGCCCGGATCGGGGTGATGCGCTTTTCCGCCGGCTTCCATCCCCAAACCGACGCCGTGTTCGAACAGGCGCTGGCCGCCCTGCGGACCGCCGGCGCGGTGCTGGTCGAGATCAAGGACGATCCCGGTGGCAAGCCCTTGGACGACGCCGAGCAGATGGTGCTCAACACCGAGTTCAAGGCCGATCTGAACGCCTATCTCGCCTCCACCTCGTCGGCCCGCGTGCAAACTCGCAACCTGGCCGACCTCATCGCCTTCGACACCGCCCATGCCGCGCAAGAGATGCCGCTGTTCGGCCAGGATATCTTCGAGGCGTCGGAGAAGACCAAGGGCCTCGCCGATCCCGACTATCTCAAGGCCCTGGCCACGGGTCGGCGGCTGGCCGGCGCCGAGGGGATCGACAAGATGCTGGAGAAGAACACGGTCGTCGCTCTGGTCGCCCCGACCCTCGCCCCGGCCTGGGTGATCGATCCCGTTCTGGGCGACCACGCCGTCAGCGGCGACGCCGGGCAGTTGGCGGCGGTGGCAGGCTATCCGCACCTCACCGTGCCCATGGGCGAGGTGAGCGGCCTGCCGGTGGGACTCTCCTTCATCGGTCCGGCCTGGTCGGAGGCGCGCCTGTTGGGCTTCGGATACGCCTACGAGCAGGCGACCCACGCGAGGCGCCCGCCGCCGCATTCCTAACCGGGCCCGCCTCCTGTATGAGGCGCGCCCATGGCTCCTGCTCCAAACGGCGCCCCCAAAGGCGCGCTCGTGCTTTTTTCCGGCGGCCAGGATTCCACCGTCTGCCTGGCCTGGGCCCTGGCGCGCCACGGGCGTGTGGAGACAATCGGCTTCGACTATGGCCAGCGCCATGCGGTGGAGCTTGAGGCGCGCGGCCCGGTGCGCGAGGCCATGGTTCGGGATTTTCCGCATTGGACGGCGCGGCTGGGCGAAGACGCCGTGATCGATCTGCGCGGCTTCGGCGCCATCGGCCAGACCGCCATGACCAGCGAGCGGGCCATCGAGATCGGCGCGCGCGGCCTTCCCTCCACCTATGTGCCGGGCCGCAACCTGGTCTTCCTCGCCTGCGCCGCCGCCCTGGCCGATCGGCGTGGCCTGGCGGTTCTGGTGGGCGGCATGTGCGAGACCGACTATTCCGGCTACCCCGACTGTCGGCGCGCCACCCTGGACGCCATGGAGACCGCGCTCGACCTCGGCATGGACCGCGCCTTTCCCATTCTGACGCCGCTGATGTCCAAGACCAAAGCCCAGACCTGGGCCATGGCCAAGGGCCTGGGGGGCGAGGCGTTGGTCGATCTGATCGTCGAGCACAGCCACACCTGCTATCTCGGCCGGCGTGATGTTCGCCACGACTGGGGCCATGGCTGCGGCGCCTGCCCGGCCTGCGACCTGCGCGCTCGGGGTTGGCGGGAATGGAGCGCCCAGGGGCGCCCGGCGATCGCGCCATGACCTATTCGGTGAAAGAGATCTTTCTCACCCTGCAGGGTGAAGGCGGACAGGCCGGCCGCGCCGCGGTGTTCTGCCGCTTTTCCGGCTGCAACCTGTGGTCGGGGCGCGAGGCGAACCGCGCCGCGGCGGTCTGCAATTTCTGTGACACTGATTTCGTGGGGACCGATGGGCCGGGCGGCGGCAAGTTCAGGACGGCCGCCGACCTCGCCGGCGCGGTGGCGCGGTGCTGGACCGGCGCGGCCGAGGGCCGCCTGGTGGTCTGCACCGGCGGCGAGCCCCTGCTGCAACTCGATCCGCCCCTGATCGCGGCCCTGCACGCCGCCGGTTTCGCCATCGCCATCGAGACCAACGGGACCATCGTCGCGCCCGCCGGCCTCGACTGGATCTGCGTCAGCCCCAAGGCCGACGCGCCGGTCGTGCAGACCCGCGGCCAGGAGCTGAAGCTGGTCTATCCGCAGGTGGGCGTCGATCCCGAGCGCTTCGCCGATCTGGATTTCGAGCGTTTCTTCCTCCAGCCCATGGACGGGCCGGAGCGCGCGGCGGCGACGGCGGCGGCGGTGGCCTATTGCCTGGCTCATCCCAGATGGCGCCTGAGCGTCCAGACCCACAAATATCTCGGCCTGCCTTAGCCTCAAGGGGACGTGCGATGAACACCGGGCGGATGGAAGCCTTCACCGACGGGGTCATCGCCGTTGCCATCACCATCATGGTGCTGGATATGAAGGTCCCGGCCGGAACGGACTTGCATGCGCTGGCCGCCAGCGCGCCGGTCTTTCTGGCCTATGGGCTCAGCTACATCAATGTCGGGATATTCTGGAACAACCATCGCCACATGCTGCACGCCACCGAGCACGTTGACGGCAAGGTGTTATGGGCCAATCTGTTCCTGCTGTTCTGGATAACCCTGATCCCCTTCGTGCTCCGTTGGATCGACGACAACCATATCGCGCCATTGCCCACCGCCGCCTATGGCGTGGTGCTGGCGATGGCTTCGATCGGCTATCTCCTGCTGGAGCGGGCGATCATCGCCTGTAACGGGCCGGAGTCGAAACTCGCCATCGCTGTCGGCGCCGACCGCAAGGCGATGACCTGCCTCATTCTCTACGCCGCGGCCATCGCCCTGGCTTTCGTCAGCCCTTGGATCGCCGCGGCCGTCTATGTTGGCAACGCCATGGTCTGGCTCATTCCCGACCGGCGCATTGAATCGCGCCTCAAAGCGTGATTAACGCCGCCGGTCCATGACCGACCCCATCTTCGAGATCACCAAGGCCGCCGCCTTCGACGCCGCCCACCGCCTGCCCGGCGGGCCCAAGGAGGGTCCCTACACCCGCCTTCACGGCCACTCCTTTCGGGTCGAGGCGACCTTGCGCGGGCCGGCCCTGCCTCCGGTGGGTTGGGTGGACGATCTGGCGGAACTCGACCAGGCGCTCAAAGCCGTCGCCGCCCAACTGGACCATTCGCTGCTCAACGATCACGAGGGCCTCGAAAGCCCGACGCTCGAAGCCCTTTGCCTGTTTTTCGCCGGCCGGCTGAAACCGTGGTTTCCAGGTCTTTGCGGGATCACGGTGTCCCGCCCGACGGTTGGCGAGAGCTGCGTCTTGGCGTGCTGAGTTGGCTTCCCTCCCCTTCTGGGAAGGGTGGCTTAGAGCGGAGCGCGAAGATGGGTGGGGAGCGGTGACGCTGCGAAAGGCTTCTGGTTTGAGAATTCCAAGGCCTGCTACAATTCTGACGCCGCCGCGTTCCCCACCCCGATCGCTCCGCGATCTGTCCCTCCCCAGAAGGGGAGGGAGGGCTACCGAGTATCCACCAGCACCACCTCGGCGTCGGCCAGGGCGCGGATGTTCAGCACCGTCTCATCGACGATGGCCGCGCCGTCGCGGGCTTCCAGCCCGACCCCGTTCACCTCCACTTCGCCGCTCGCCAGCGCCAGATAGGCGTGGCGGCCTGGGGCCAGGGCGTAGTCCGCGGCGTCGCCGGCCTTGAGGGTGGCGCCCAGCACCCGGGCGTCGGCGCGGATCGGCAGGGCGTCGCCGTCGCCGGGCCGGCCGCTGGCCAGGGCGATGAAATTCCCCGCCCGGTCGCCCTTGGGGAAGGCCCTGGCCCCCCAGGACGGCGCCCCCCCGCGCGTGGCCGGCTGGATCCAGATCTGGAACAAGGCGGTGGTCTCGCCTTCGGCGTTGTGCTCGGCGTGCTGGATACCCGAGCCGGCGCTCATCGCCTGCACGTCGCCGGCGGCGGTGCGGCCGGCGTTGCCCAGGCTGTCGCGGTGGCTGATCGCGCCGTGGCGGACATAGGTGATGATCTCCATGTCGGCGTGACTGTGTGGGGGGAAGCCCTTGCCGGCGGCGACCTCGTCGTCGTTCCACACCAGCAAGTCGCCCCAGCCCATGCGATTGGGATCACGCCAGTTCGAGAACGAGAAATGATAGCGGGCGTTGAGCCAATCGTTGCGGAATCGGCCGAGTTCGCCAGCGGGGCGGCGTTCGATCATGGGCGTATCTCCGGGAGGGATGAGCCGATGAGATAGGCGCCGGCGCGCCATCCGCAACCGCCGCCTCAGCGCCGCTCCCCGCTCCCCGGCGCGAACGCCCCGCCGCCGGTCTGGGCGCGATGGCGCAGATAGGCGTCCGCCAGGACGCAGGCCGTCACGGCTTCGACCACCGGCACGGCGCGGATGCCCACGCAAGGATCGTGGCGACCCTTGGTGCGAACTTCGATCTCCTCCCCGGATTCGTCAATGGAGAGGCGCGGGGTGAGGATCGAGGACGCAGGCTTGAAGGCGACGCGGGCGACGACGCTCTGGCCGGTGGAGATGCCGCCCAAAATCCCGCCGGCGTGGTTGGCGAGAAAGACCGGTCCATCATGGCCGGCCCGCATCTCGTCGGCATTCTCCTCGCCGGTCAGGGCGGCGGACGCGAAGCCCGAGCCGATTTCCACCCCCTTGGCGGCGTTGATCGACATCAGCGCCCCGGCCAGCTCGGCGTCGAGCTTGCCATAGACCGGCGCGCCCCAGCCGGCCGGGACGCCCACCGCCTCGACCTCCACCACCGCGCCGGCGGAAGAGCCCGCCTTGCGCGTCGCCTCCAGATGCTC
>JBDTIW010000112.1:0-9193 GCA_039936215.1 Caulobacteraceae bacterium
CCCGGCAAGATCGTCTCCACCTCCCAGGAGGTCGATGTGGTGGTGCTGGACGTGGACGCCTCCAAGCGCCGCGTCAGCCTGGGCCTCAAGCAGGCCATGGCCAATCCGTGGGACCAGTTCCTTCAGCTCCATCCGGTCGGCTCGACCGTGGAGGGCGAGGTCAAGAACGCCACCGAGTTCGGCCTGTTCATCGGCCTGGACGGCGACATCGACGGCATGGTCCACCTCTCCGACATCGACTGGAACGCCTCGGGCGAAGAGGCCATGGCCCGCTACAAGAAGGGCGAGAGCGTCAAGGCCAAGGTGCTCGATGTCGATGTGGAAAAGGAACGCATAAGCCTGGGCATCAAACAGCTGGCCGGCGATCCCATGGTCGGCGAGTCCTTCCGCAAGGGCCAGACGGTCACCACCACGGTCACCGAGATCACCAGCGGCGGCATCGAGGTCAAGTTCGGCGACGAAGCCGCCCCAATGACCGCCTTCATCCGAAAGGCCGACCTGTCGCGCGACCGCTCGGAGCAGCGGCCGGAACGCTACGCCGTCGGCGACCGCCTGGACGCCCAGATCACCAACATCGACAAGACCGCCCGCAAGGTCTCCCTGTCGGTCAAGGCCCTGGAAATGGCCGAGGACAAGCAGGCTATCGAAAAGTTCGGCTCCTCCGACAGCGGCGCCTCCCTGGGCGACATCCTGGGCGCGGCTCTGCGGGAAAAGGCGGCGACCAAGGAATAGCGACCGCAACCCCTTGATCGGCGCCCCGCGTTTGGGCAATGGTCGCGAACCAAGGACGGGGCCTTTTCATGATCAAGTCGGAACTCATCGCGGCGCTGGCGGCGGAAAATCCTCACCTCACTCAGCGCGATGTCGAGCGGGTGGTGGGGGTGATCTTCGAGCGCATGATTGCCGCTCTCGAAGGTGGCGGGCGGGTGGAGTTGCGTGGCTTTGGCGCCTTCTCCGTCCGCTCGCGCGCCGCCCGCGCCGGCCGCAACCCGCGCACCGGCGAGGCGGTCGACGTGCCCGCCAAGCACGTGCCCTTTTTCAAGAGCGGCAAGGAACTGCGGGCCCGGATGAACGCGCATTAGAGGCAGGATGTTCGAAGCTTGCCAGCGGCCGGACGCCCCCTCCGTCACGCGGCAAGAAAGAGCCGCGCGCCACCTCCCCCGCTTCGCGAGGGAGGAATGAAGGACGTTCAGCCTTCTCAATCCTCCCCTGCGCCTCTTCGCGGGGGAGGGGGACCGCGAAGCGGTGGAGGGGGCGTTCGGCCGCATCCCCGCCATCCTTCGCCCAGCCCAACATGACCCTCGCCAAGATCTGCGGCCTGACCACCCCCGAAGCCGTCGCCGCCGCCCTTCGCGGCGGGGCCGCTTATCTGGGCTTTGTGGTCTTCGCCGCCAGTCCGCGCGATATCGCGCCGGAGGCGGCGGCGCGGCTGGCGCGGCCGGCCAGAGGCAAGGCGAAGATCGTCGCCGTCACTGTCGATCCGGACAACGCCCTTGTCGATCGCATCGTGGCCGCCCTCCGCCCCGATCTCATCCAGCTTCACGGCCGCGAGAGCCCGGCCCGGACGCGGGAGATCGCGGCGCGGGCCGGGGTTGGGGTGATCAAAGCGTTGCCGGTTTCCAAAACCGCCGATCTGGATGCGGCGCGGGACTATGAGGGGGTGGCCGAGCACCTCATGTTCGACGCCCCGGCGCCGGCGGCTTCGGACCGGCCGGGGGGGACGGGCGCGGCCTTCGACGCCGCCATCCTGGCCGGGCGGTGCTTCGCGCGCCCGTGGTTCCTGGCCGGCGGTCTCGACCCGTGGAACGTGGCAGACGCCGTTGCCGCCTGCGGCGCGCCCATGGTGGACGTTTCCTCTGGCGTGGAGCGTGGGCCGGGCCTAAAGGACCCCGCTCTCATCCAAGCCTTCCTGGAGGCGGTTCGCCGCGCCTGAAAAGTTCTTACCGCCGCCGCGCCCGTGACCCCCTCCGCCGCCCATCCCAACGACTACGCCGCCTTTCCCGACCCCCTCGGCCGGTTCGGCGACTATGGCGGCCGCTATGTGCCCGAGACCCTGATGCCCCTCGTCCTGGCCCTGGGCGAGGCCTGGGCCGCCGCCAAGGCGGATGAAGGCTTCCAGGCCGAGCTGGCCGGCTATCTGCGAGACTATGTCGGCCGGCCGAGCCCGCTCTATTTCGCCCGCCGCCTCACCGGTCATTTCGGCGCCGCGCGGATCTGGTTCAAGCGCGAGGAGCTCAACCACACCGGCTCGCACAAGATCAACAATTGCATGGGCCAGATCCTGCTAGCCCGGCGGATGGGCAAGGGCCGGATCATCGCCGAGACCGGGGCCGGCCAGCACGGCGTCGCCGCGGCCACCGTCTGCGCCCTCTTCGGCCTGCCCTGTGTCGTCTACATGGGCGCGACGGATGTGGAGCGGCAGGCGCCTAATGTCCTGCGCATGAATCTGCTGGGCGCGCAGGTCCGCCCGGTGACCAGCGGCGCGGCGACCCTGAAGGACGCCATGAACGAGGCCCTGCGCGACTGGGTGACCAATGTCGAGGACACCTACTACCTGATCGGCTCGGCCGCCGGGCCCCACCCCTATCCGGCCATGGTGCGCGATTTCCAGGCGGTGATCGGCCAGGAGACCCGCGCCCAGATCCTGGCGGCCGAGGGGCGGCTGCCGGACGCCCTTGTCGCCTGCGTGGGTGGCGGCTCCAACGCCATCGGCCTCTTCCATCCCTTTCTGGCCGACGAGGGCGTGCGCCTGATCGGCGTCGAGGCGGCCGGCGAGGGCATGAAGAGCGGTCGTCACGCGGCCGCCCTGAACGGCGGCCGTCCGGGCGTCCTGCACGGCGCCCTGAGCTATCTGCTGCAGGACGGCGACGGCCAGATCGCCGAGGCTCATTCGATCTCCGCCGGCCTGGACTATCCCGGCGTCGGCCCCGAGCACGCCTGGTTGCGCGACGCCGGCCGGGCGCGGTACCTCACCGCCACCGACGACGAGGCCCTGGCCGCCTTCCAGCTTTGCGCGCGGCTGGAGGGCATCGTGCCGGCCCTGGAATCCGCCCACGCCCTGGCCCGCCTGCCACAGGTCGCCGCCGAGGCCGGCAAGGACGGCGTCGTGGTGCTGGGTCTGTCGGGCCGTGGCGACAAGGATCTGGCCACGGTCGCCGCCCATCTGGGGCGGGCGATTTGACGCTCCAGCGGATCGACACCCGCTTCGCCGCCCTGAAGGGCGACGGCCGCGCCGCCTTCATCGCCTATGTCATGGCCGGCGATCCGGACATCGAGACATCGTTCGCCATCCTGAAGGGCCTGCCCGCCGCCGGGGCCGATCTGATCGAGCTTGGCCTGCCGTTTTCCGACCCCATGGCCGACGGCCCGCCCATCCAGCGCGCCGCCCGGCGCGCCCTCACCGCCGGCATGACCACCGGCGGCGTGCTGGACCTCGTCGCCCGATTCCGCGAGGCGGACTCCGCGACGCCCGTCGTCCTCATGGGCTATCTGAACCCGATCCTCAGCCTGGGCTTCGAGGCCTTCGCGGCGCGGGCCGCCGCCGCCGGCGTCGATGGCCTGATCGTGGTCGATTGCCCGCCCGAGGAAGCCGGCCCCCTGGCGCACGCCCTGGAGGCCCAGAGCGTTGCCTTGATCCGCCTGGCGACCCCCACTACCGACGCCGCGCGTCTGGCCGTCGTCGCGGCGGGGACCAGGGGCTTTCTCTACTATGTCTCGGTGGCCGGGGTGACCGGCGAGCGGGAAGCCGACGCCGAGGCCATCGCCCCCGCCGTGGCCCGCGCCCGCGCCGCCAGCGGCCTTCCGGTCGCCGTGGGGTTCGGCATCCGCACGCCGGAGCGGGCGGCGGCGGTGGCGCGGGTGGCCGACGCGGCGGTGGTCGGCTCGGCCCTGGTGGACTGTATCGGCGAGGCCATCGCAAACAATCGTGATCCGGTTTCGAAACTTCTGGATACCGCCGCCAAGCTGGCTAAGGCTGTGCGATCCGCGCGCGTGGACGAGTCGTAAGAAGTTCCATGGCCCTGACCGACGACAAGAAGAACAAGCCTCTGCGCGAGACGCCGCCGCCGGCCGGCCGCGAGCGCGGCGGCTGGCTGGCCAAAATCGCGCCGGGGGTGCGCAAGCTGGTCTCGCGCCGCGAAACGCCCGACAATCTGTGGGTCAAGTGCCCCGACACCGGCGAGATGATCTATCGCTCCGACCTGGAAGCGGCCCTGTGGGTGACGCCGGCCGGCCGCCACATGCGCATCCGCCCTTCCTTGCGCTTCGCCTACACCTTCGACGGCGGCCGGCACAAAACCCTTCCCCTGCCCAAATCGCCCGACGATCCGCTGAATTTCACCTACGGCAAGCCCTATCGCGACAGCCTGGCCGCCGCCCGCAAGGCGACCGGCGAGACCGACGCCATGGCCCTGGCGGTGGGCGAGATCGGCGGCGCGCCGGCCGTGGTCCTGGTCCAGGATTTCGCCTTCATGGGCGGCTCGCTGGGCGCGGCGGCCGGCGAAGCCTTCCTGGCCGGGGTCGACGAGGCGGTGAGGCGAGGCGCGCCCTTCGTGGTCTTCACCGCCTCGGGCGGGGCGCGGATGCAGGAGGGGACCCTCTCGCTCATGCAACTGGCCCGCACCACCGCCGCCATTCAGCGCCTGCGCCGCGCCCGCCTGCCCTATGTGGTCGTCCTCACCGACCCGACCACCGGCGGCGTCACCGCCTCCTACGCCATGCTGGGCGACGTGCATCTGGCCGAGCCCGCCGCCCTGATCGGCTTCGCCGGCCGCCGGGTGATCGAGGAGACCATCCGCGAGACGCTGCCCCCCGGCTTCCAGACCGCCGAATTCCAGGTCGAGCGCGGCATGGTCGATCGCGTCGTCACCCGCCGCGAACTTCCCGCCGTCCTCGGCTCGATCCTGCGCACCCTGATGCTGGGCCGCGCCCGCCGCGCGGCGGCCTGAGGCTGCCCGCTGGCCACGACCACGACGCCCTACGCGCCTCCGACGGGGCGATCCTGCGGCTGCGCGCCCTGCATCCCACCCTGATCGACCTCTCCACCGGCCGGATCGAGCGTCTGCTGACCGCCCTGGGCCGCCCGCAGGACCGCATGGGGCCGGTGATCCATGTGGCCGGCACCAACGGCAAGGGATCGACCACCGCCTTCCTGCGCGCCATCGCCGAGGCGGCCGGCCTGAAGGTCAACGTCCTCACCTCGCCGCATCTGGTCCGCTTTGCCGAGCGCATCCGCCTGGCAGGGACGCTGATCGCCGACGATGAACTCTCGGCGCGCATCGACGAGGTGGAGGCCGCCAACGCCGGCCAGCCGATCAGCTTTTTCGAGATCGCCACGGCGCTCGCCTTTCACGCCTTCGCCCAGGCGCCAGCGGATCTGACCATCGTCGAGGTGGGCCTGGGCGGCCGCTTTGACGCCACCAATGTCTTCGCCGCTCCGGCGGTCAGCGTCATCACCCCGGTCGACTACGATCACCTGGAAATGCTGGGGCCGGATCTGGCCAGGATCGCCTGGGAGAAGGCGGGGATCGTCAAGGCCGGCCGCCCCGTCGTCGTCGCCCGCCAGGCGGACGAGGCCATGGCGGTCATCGAGGCGGAGGCGGCCCGGCTCTCCGCCCCCCTCACCGCCATGGGCCGTGACATCGAGGCCTTCGAAGAGCACGGCCGCCTGCGCCTCCAGCTTGAGGATAGCTTGCTCGATCTGCCCGCTCCCAGCCTGCCGGGCGACCACCAGTTCGCCAATGCCGGCCTGGCCGCCGCCGCCATCCTCAAACTGAACGATCCGCGCATCGACGAAGCGGCCCTGGCGGCGGGGATAGCCGGGGCGGTGTGGCCGGGCCGCCTTCAGCGCCTGACCGCCGGCCCCCTGGGGCGGGCGGCGGCGGGACGCGGCGCCGACCTGTGGCTCGACGGCGGCCACAACCCCCATGCCGGGCGCGCCCTGGCCGGCGTCTGCGCCCGCCTAGCCGCCCGCGACGGCCGGCCTCTGGCCCTGATCGTCGGCATGCTGGCCCGCAAGGACGCGGCCGGTTTCCTGGCGCCCTTCGCCGGCCTCGCCTCTCGCGTCTTCACCACCGCCTTCGAAGCGGAAAGCGCCATGCCGGCCGATGTCCTGGCAGTCGCCGCCCGTTCGGCCGGCCTCGCCGCCGAGCCTGTCGCTGGCGTCGAGACGGCCCTGGCCCGCGCCCTGGCTGCCCCCGGCCCCGCGCCCCACATCCTCCTCTGCGGCTCCCTCCACTTCGTCGGCGACGTCCTGGCCATGAGCCCGGGGACATGGCCGAGGTAGAAATATCCACAGATGACGTAGATGAAACAGATGGCCGCGCAAGCGCGGCGAAATTCATCTAACGACCGTGTCGGCCTTGGAGTTTGTCCAATTCTTATCTGCGCTGATCTGCGCCATCTGCGGACAAAAAGTGAGCCCCCCGCTGTCAGGCCGCCGCCTTGACCCCGATCTCCGAGAGCCAGTCGAGGATCTTCTGCTTGGGCATGGCGCCGACCTTCATCGAGGTCATCTGGCCGTCCTTGAACAGCATCATGGTGGGGATGCCGCGCACCCCATAGCGCGACGGCGTGGTCGGGCTCTCCTCGATGTTGAGCTTGGCCACGGTGAGGGCGGAGCCCATCTCATGCGCGATCTGCTCAAGCGCCGGCCCGATCTGCTTGCACGGCCCGCACCACTCCGCCCAGAAATCCACCAGCACCGGCGTTGCGGACTTCAGGACATCGGCCTCGAAAGACGAGTCGGTGACGGCGACGGTGCTCATGGGTGGGCTCCTGGAGGGATGGGTCAGCGAGAGTTAGGCGATTTGGGCGCGAGTTCAACGGGGCGGGAGGCGGCGGGGGGGCGCGCGAGCTTTTCTGGGGAGCGGATGAGACGGGGTGAGGTCGCTGAACGTGAACGGCTCTTTCAACAATGTTCGCGTCAGCTATTCTCGCATTGCCCTTGAGCGAGCGACCTCAAAATGACTACCGCCGATCTTCTCGTCGCATTCGCTTCCGAGGTCCGCGCGGCGCGCCTCGCCAACCCCGCCGTGGCGGGCGACGGAACGGCGTTGGAACTGCTGATAGCGCCAAGATTCCAGCGGCTTCTCGAAGCCATGTTGCCCACACTCACGGTCGCGCCCCTGCAGGTTTTGTCGGAGTACAGACGCCGCGGCGTCGGTCGACCCGACCTCGCCTTCGCGGCGCCAGGCGCGCCCGCGCGGGCCTTCATCGAACTGAAGATACCGACCAAATCCATTGAACCGGGCCAATTGCGGGGCCACGACGCCGACCAGTTCAAACGCTTCCGCGAACTGCCCCCGTGGGGCTGCTAAGGCGACCGTGAAAAGTTGCTGCAATCACCGGTGGTGCACTACTTCGAATTTGCCATCCCGGCCTACGCCTAACTCACCCAGCGGGCGGCTTCGAGCGACGCGCTTCCCACGTCTCCATGACGAATAGCGCCATGGTGTGGGCGGCATGAACAGCTAAACGGGCGTGGCGTGGCGCGAGCCGATAGAACTTGGCAGGGGCGGCATCTTCGACGTGTCCGTGTGCCGATCCTTTGTGCGTCCGCAGGGCAGCCACCCCGTTGGCAATATTTGCTAAGCCCGATAGCACCTGTTTCATGTCTTGATCGGCCACGTCCTTTGGACTCAGGCCCAGGCGCGCGGCCGTCTCGCTCCACAGCGTGCCGAGCACCTGCTTGTTCGGGAGCGGGTGGCCTTCACTGGTCAAGTATGTTTTGCAGACCGCTTCCAAGATAGCGCAGGCGGCTGTGACTGCTGCGGGCGGATCTGACTCTACCTGCGCATACGCTCGCTCATATTCCGTCTCAAGGGTCTTGAATCCGTCCTCCGATAGGCGATCCGCCAGGGCGCGCGATGGCCCGGTGAGGGCGGCTCCGAAGATGTGCCCGCCGCGTTTGTAGGCGAGTCCCTCACGAGCCAATGCCTTGAGGAGGGGCTCTCGGGGATCGGGTGCGATTGCCGTCTCCCAAGGCTGCAGTTCCTCAGGTTCTTTGTCCAAGAACTCGGCGGCTAGCTGGCCGAAGATTGCGAGAGGATCGGCGGCGTCGCTGTTCGCTCGGCGCAGCCAGTCTTGGCATTTGACGATCTTGCTTCCTTCCGGGGGATCGCCCGGAAAGCCCGAGGCGAGGAAAAGGCAGTCCAGTCCGGCGTGTGTGTAGGCGCCTGCCAGGATTGGTGCGGCGATGCCTATGATAGCAGGGGGAATACGTGAACGGGCCATGCCGGGGCGTCAGGTTGTTGAGCAGCTTAGGCCGCGCGAACTTCCAGGGTCACGCCCGACGCCTTCTGCAGCGTGCTCATGACGCTGAACAGGTTGTCCGCCGTGGGGTTTCCGGACGGACTGAACATGCGCATCAAACTCTTGGGCGGCTTGCCGGTCTGTTCCGAAAGACCTTCGAATCCGACCGTGGCGTTGATGTAGTCGCGCAACACCGCCTTTCCGGTGTCCGGGTCGCCGTGCATGAAGGCGTTGATCGCTTCGGTCAGAAGGGCGGCGCGGAACGCGGGGTCCGACTGGACGCGGGCTCGAACGGTTTCCTTGAATGCGCGCGTGAGGGCCATCAGCCCTTTCCTTTCTTCCGGGCCTTGTAGGCGGCCCACAATGATTTCGCGGTGTCGATGTCGCCTTGTTGGCGCTTCTTCGTTCCGCCCGCCAACAGGATGACGAGCGCCTTGCCGTCTCGGCCGAAATAGAGGCGATAGCCGGGACCGAAGTCGATCTTGTATTCGGAGACGCCCTCTCCCACGGGCTCCACGTTCGAGAGGTTGCCCGCGGCCATTCGCGCCAGGGCGACCGTCACCTTGGCCGCCGCCGGCGCATCCAACCTGGCGAACCATTCGCCAAACGGGCTTCGCTCCCTCTCATCCAGATATTCTTCGAGCGTCATATTTAGTGCGATATGCGTTACCAACAAGGATGGCGTCAAGTCGGGCGCGCCGACTTCATCGGACGATTCGACGATCAACTCGTCCGACTCCTGGGATCGGCGGACCTATCCCAAACCGCTTCGCCGCCGACTTGACAATCTCAACATGATATTGCAATATGTAACTCATGCCCGCGATCCGTTTCAGCGCTCAAAACCTTGCATGGATTTTCCCTGATCGAACCGCCGAGCCGGGCGGAAGCGTTCCTTGCAAACTCAGCATAAACAAATGATTGGCGAAATGCTGGGGGCGCC
>JBDTIW010000113.1:0-2811 GCA_039936215.1 Caulobacteraceae bacterium
GCGCCGGCTGTGCTGCCGGGCATGTCGTTCACGGTCGATGAAGACCGGGCCTGCGTGAACAACCGCTCGGCCTATCGGCGCGACGCCCAGGGCGGCCTTTCCCGGGTGATGCTGGTGGACGCCGAGCGGCGCGCCTCGCTGCTCTATTTCACCCCCGACCGGCGCACCTTCTCGCGCCAGGATGTCATGCTTTCGCCGGACGCCTATGGGCGGGTCCGGCAAATGGGCCAGGTGCTGCTGCACGTGACCTGTCCGGTTCCCGGCGACGCGGCCGGCGCGGCGCGCGTCGCCGATGCGCTGGCCAGCGCGACGCCAGATCTCGATCCACAAAACCTGCCGCCCGGATCGGGCTGGCGCCGCATGAGCTGGCGATGCGCGCCAGTGCAATGAGACGCGGACCAAGGGGCGGAAAGACCATGTTTGGCACGGCTTGATTGGGGAGAGAGACGGTGAGCAACAACGATACGGGAGGCGGAAAGCCCCGCTTCTGTCCTGCCTGCGGGACCGAGAATCGGGCCGAAGCGCGGTTTTGTCGCGGATGTGGCGGCGCCCTGCGGGCCGCGCCGCCAGCCCCTTCGGCGGCGGTCGCTCCACCGCCCCCGCCCCCGCCGGCGCCTCCACCTCCACCTCCACCGCCTCGACCTTCGACGCCGCCGCCCGCGCCTACACCTCCACCTCCACCACCGCCCGCGCCGCCGCTGCCACCACCGCCTCCGCCCTCGCCGCCAATGGGCGCGCCGATGGCCTCGCCAATGCCCCCTCCCGCGCCCTATCTCTCTATGCCAGCGTCCGTGCCATCGGCGGCTTCCGCGCCGAGGAGGTCCTGGCGATCCGCGCTTGGCCGACGCGGCGTGCTGATACCGTCCGGCGCCGTCCTGATCGCGCTCGTCGCGCTGCTGGCCTGGTGGGCTTTCAGCAACGATGTCTTCAGCCCGGCGGTAAAGGCCTACGCCACCCGCGACGCCCAGGTGTTCAGCGCCATCGATCCGGCGAAATCGGCCATGCTCGGCCAAGTCCATCGCGGCGACGCGCTCAGTGGTCATTGGCTGAAGGGCCAGGACGGCAAGGCGCAATGGCTGAAGATCCGCTGGGCCGGGCGCGGGGACGGCTTCGTCTGGAGCCGCGACCTCTCGATACGTCCAAGGCCCGATCTCACCGCCTCCGATCAGTCCTCGCAGCCGGCGGTCAACGCCTCCCTGATCTATGCCGAACCGGCCATGAGCTCGCCGGTGGTCGACAATCTCGCCGCAGGCGAAGCCGCCTCGACGGTCGGAACAACCGGCGACGGTTGGACCGAGCTGGCCCTGGCTTCGGGCGGTGTCGGCTACGTCCAGGCCGCGGCGTTCCAAGCCAATGCGGCCGGGGCGCCTGCACCGGCCACCTCGCCGATGCTCGCCGGGGTGACCCACTACCAATGCGCCTTCGCGCCGCCGCAGAGCGTGAATGCGCCGCCCGGGACGCAGGATTTGTCCTTCTACTTCGACGAGGGTCGCCTATGCATCAACCACACCTTCGCCTATCTGCGCGGCGGCGACGGCGGCTTGACGCGGGTGATGCTCAACGACCGCGCCAAGCGTGTCTCCCTGCTGCAGTTCGCATCCAATCGCCAGGCCTTCACCCGCACCGACTACACCCTGCCGGCCGACGCCTATGCCAAGCTGAGCCGCACCAGCGCGGCGCTCAAGAGCGTCGTCTGCGCCCCCCCCGGCGACGCCGACTCCCAGACGATCGTGCGCCGCACCCTGACCAGCGCGACCCCCGACGTCGCCGCCCAGGCGGGCTCGGCGAGCTGGAACCGGCGGGTGTGGACGTGCGCGGCGAGCTAGGTCAATACGTTCAACAGTTTGCAAATAGTGATAAATGAGCAAGGGGAGCCAAGCAAATGAATGGTGCGTCTGACGTTGGCGGAGCCGCCATCTTTCTATTCCTCCTTTTTGGAACGCTTTATCTCATACCGACCATAATCGGACTGCTGCGAAAGCATAAGGATTTGCCGGCTATCGCGGCCGTCAACATCCTGTTCGGGTGGAGCGTGGTCGGCTGGTTCATGTCGCTGATCTGGGCCCTCGCCGATCCGGCCGGACGAGGACGCGGAAACCAGACGGTGGTCATCAACACCTCGCAGAGCAACGTCGCCGCCGATACGGTTCGCTATCAGCCCCAGCCGGCGCCCTCGCCTCCCCCGCCGCCGCATCCGGGCGCCGGCGCCCTGGCCGACCCGGACACCGCCTTCTGGGATGGTTTGCGCGACAAGAATGACCCCGATCTGTTGGAGGAATATCTCATCCGGTTCCCAGGCGGCCGGTTCGCCCAACTGGCGCGCAACAAGCTCGAGCGCACTGGATCGCGGTCGCCCACGGTATCCAACGGTGCGTCCGCCGCCAATGGCGATGTGAACTGGGCGCCGCCGTCGGCGCTTGTCGAGCCTCCAGCCCCGCGAGCGCCGGTGTGTTCGGGGTGCGGCGCGGCGTGGGAGCCTGGTTCGCGCTTTTGCGGCGACTGCGGCGCGCCGGCCGGCGAGGCGGCTCATGCCTAGTCGGGAAAATGCCCGGCCCTCAACCTTTGCGCGGCATGTGAAGGGCGTCTTCCGACGTGAGCGGAGACCCCCACGCCGCGTGGTTTGAACCGTGAACGCCTAGCCGGCGGACATTACCGCCGATGCGGGCGCGTAGGGCTCGACCTCTATCTCTCCCGCCCGCCGCCGCGTCCGCGCGATTTCGTAACTGGTCTGCATCCGCAGCAGCGTATCCATGCTGACGCCGAACGCCTTTTCGAGCCGCAGCGCCATGTCCGACGACAGGGCCGTGCGGC
>JBDTIW010000114.1:0-8188 GCA_039936215.1 Caulobacteraceae bacterium
TGGTGAAGACCATGTCCGGCCAGACCGTGGAGGTGATCAACACCGACGCGGAAGGCCGCCTCGTCCTGGCCGACGCCGTCTGGTACTGCCAGGATCGGTTCAAGCCCAGGCTGATCGTCGATCTGGCGACCCTGACCGGGGCCATCATCATTTCGCTCGGCAAGGACCTGGCCGGCCTGTTCAGCAACAACGACGAACTGGCGGGCAACCTGCTGGCCGCCTCGAAGGCGACCGACGAGCCGCTGTGGCGCATGCCGCTGCCGCCGCAGTACGAAAAGAAGATCGACAGCAACGTCGCCGACATGAAGAACGTCGGCCCCCGCTACGGCGGCTCGATCACCGCCGCCCTGTTCATCCAGCGGTTCATCAAGGACATCCCCTGGGCGCATCTGGACATCGCCTCGACCGCCTGGAAGCCGGCCTCCACCATCCCGACCATCCCCAATGGCGCGACCGGCTTCGGCGTCCGCCTGCTCGACCGCCTGGTGGCCGACCATTACGAGGACTGAGGCGGCCCGCGGCTAAGCAAACTTCGATGACCGACTCGCCCTGTGAGGTGTGGTTCTATCACCTGGAGCGCGCGGCCCTCGATCAGGTGCTGCCGGAGTTGCTGGAAAAGACCCTGGCGCGCGGCTGGCGGGCCCTGGTGCGTTCATCCGATCCGGCGCGCATCGAGCACCTCGATTCCTGGCTGTGGGCCTTCCGCGAGGACAGTTTCCTGCCGCACGGTCCGGCGGGCGAGGCCAGTTCGCCGCGCCAGCCCGTTCTGCTCACCACGAGCGAGGAGAACGCCAACGGCGCCCAGGCCCTTTTCCTCCTCGACGGCGCCGAACCCGGCGATATTTCATCCTATGAGCGGTGCATTCTGGTCTTCGACGGTCGTGACGAGGGGGCGGTAACGGCGGCGCGGGTCCGGTGGTCCGCGTTCAAGGCGGCCGGTCATCCCACGACCTACTGGCGTGAGGGCGAGAGCCGGGGGTGGGAGAAACAGGGGTGAGAGACGCCCCCTCCGTCACGGCGCAAGCAAGAGCGCCGCGCCACCTCCCCCGCTTCGCGGTTGAGGATTGAAGAAAGGTGAGCGTTTTCAGACATTCAATCCTCCCCTGCGCCTCTTCGCGGGGGAGGTGGCGCGCGATGCCCGCTTGCATCGCGTGACGGAGGGGGCGTTCGGCCACATCGCATCCGTTGGCCAGCAAGCGAATCGCTGCTCGGCCTATAGGCTGACAAACCCCGCGCTATGGTCTACGCCTCGACCTTCGCCGCCTCCAGGACTTCGGCGGCGTATAGCCATTCGGCTTCGGCCTTGGCGAGGCGTTCGCCGATCCTGGCGCGCTGGCGCCCCAAGTCCGCCGCCGCCGAACCGTCGCCCGCATAGAGGGTCGTATCGGCAAGCGCGGCGTCGAGTTCGGCGGCCAGACGGGTTTCTCGCGCCAAAGCGGCCTCGGTGGCTTCGAGCTTGCGCTTCAGGGGGCCGATGGCCGGGCGGGGCGCGCGAGCGGCCGGGGCGGGCGGCGCCTTGGCGGGGCCGCGTGCGGCGTTCCTCGCCCGGTCCAGCACGAAGCGGGCGTAGTCATCCATGTCGCCGTCGAAGGGCTTCACCGTTCCGCCGGCGGTCAGCCACAGGCGGTCGGCGACCAACTCCATGAGCGAGCGGTCGTGGGTGATCAGGATAACCGCCCCGGAATAGTCGTTGAGCGCCTCGGTCAACGCCCGGCGGCTGTCGATATCCAGATGGTTGGTGGGCTCGTCCAGGATCAGCAGATGCGGCTTCTCCATGGCCACCAGATTGAGCAGCAGACGCGCCCGCTCGCCGCCCGACAGATTGGCCACCGTGGTCTCGACCTTTTCCACCGTCATGCCGAACTGCGCCAGGCGCGATCTGCGCTGGGAGTCGGTGAGGTCGGGCAGGGCGCGGCGGATGATGGCCAGGGGCGTGTCGTCCGGATCGAGGGCCTCGATCTGGTGCTGGTGGAACCAGCCGACCTTCATGCGCCGGTCGCGGTGGGTGTGGCCGCCTTGTGGCGCGAGATTGCCAGCGATCATCCGCGCGAAGGTGGTCTTGCCAGAGCCGTTGACGCCGAGAAGGCCGATACGGTCGTCCAGATCGAGGCGCAGGTTCAGATTTTTCAGCACCGGTGGCCCGCCATAGCCCACCTCCACGCCTTCCAGCCGCACCAGAGGCGGGGCGAGGGGGCGGGCCGGCGAGGGCAGGCGGAATGGCGCCACATTGTCCTCCACCACCGACGGCGCCGCTTCCAGCTTGGCGATCATCTTCATCCGCGACTGGGCCTGGCGCGCCTTGCTGGCGGTGGCCCGGAAGCGATCGACGAAGGACTGCATGTGGGCGCGCTTGGCCTCGATCTTGGTGCGGGTCGCCGCCTGCAGGCGCAGCCGCTCGGCGCGCTGATGCTCGAACTCGGAAAAGCCCCCCGTGTAATAGTCGAGCCGCCCTTCGGTGAGATGCAGGATAGCGTCCACCGAATGATCGAGCAGTTCGCGGTCGTGGCTGATGATCAGGGCGCTATGCGGATATTTGCGCAGCCGCGCCTCAAGCCACAGGGCGCCTTCCAGATCGAGATAGTTGGTCGGTTCGTCCAGGAGCAGCAGATCAGGCTCGGCGAACAGGGCGGCGGCCATGGCCACCCGCATCCGCCAGCCGCCGGAGAATTCCGCCATCGGCCGCTCAAGATCAGCGGTGGAAAAGCCCAGGCCGCTCAAGATCTCCGCCGCCCGTGACGGCGCGCGATCGGCGTCGATGTCGGCGAGGTGGGCATAGATGTCGCCCAGGCGCTCGGGCGGCGCGCTCTCCAACTCGGCGATGAGCGCCGCGCGGCGGGTGTCGGCGGCGAGAACCGTCTCCAGCAACGGAACGGGCGTGGCCGGATGTTCCTGATCGACCCAGCCAATGCGCGCCGCCTTGGGCAGGTCGATGTCGCCGCCGCCGGCCGAGAGCTGTCCCTGGATCAGGCGAAAGAGGGTGGTCTTGCCCGCCCCGTTTCGCCCCACCAGCCCGACCTTGGCCCCCACCGGCAAGGTAACCGTGGCGTGGTCGAAAAACCGCCGCCCCCAGGCGTCGAAAACCAGATCGTGAATACGGAGCATGGGAAGGAACTCAAGGCGCCTCTCGCGCCGCCTTGGCGGACGGGGCGCGCGCCGCTATAGACCGGCCCCGCCCATTTTCCAACCATCCGCGAGTGTTTCACGCCTCATGACCGACCGCACCTTCTCGATTCTCAAGCCCGACGCCACGGCCCGCAACCTGACCGGCAAGATCAACGCGGTGATCGAGGACGCCGGCCTGCGCATCGTCGCCCAGCGCCGCATCCGCATGAGCCACGCCCAGGCCGAGCGGTTCTACGAGGTCCACAAGGAACGTCCCTTCTACGGCGAACTGGTGGACTTCATGATCTCCGCCCCGGTCGTCGTGCAGGTGCTGGAAGGGGAAAACGCGGTGGCCAAATACCGCGAGGTCATGGGCGCCACCAACCCGGCGCAGGCCGCCGACGGCACCATCCGCAAGCTCTTCGCCGTGTCGATGGGCGAGAATTCGGTCCATGGTTCGGACAGCGACGATAACGCGCGGGTTGAGATCGCGCAGTTTTTTGAAGAGCGGGATATCGTCGGGTAGGCGCGGAATCCCTTCTTCCCTTGCGGGAGAAGGACGCTAAAGCGGAATATTATCGTGCTTCTTCCAGGGGTTGGAGACTGATTTTCCCTTCAGGCTCTTGAGCGCCCTAAGGATGCGCCGGCGGGTGCCGTGCGGCATAATCACGTCGTCGATGTAGCCGCGCGAAGCGGCGACGAAGGGGTTGGCGAAGTGGGCCTTGTACTCGGCCTCGCGCACCTTGAGCTTTTCGGCGTCGCCGATGTCGCCGCGGAAGATGATCTCCACCGCCTGCTTGGGACCCATGACGGCGATCTCGGCGGTGGGCCAGGCGTAGTTGAAGTCGCCGCGGATGTTCTTGGAGCTCATCACGTCGAAGGCGCCGCCATAGGCCTTGCGGGTGATCACCGTGACCTTGGGCACGGTCGCCTCGGCGAAGGCGAAGAGGAGCTTGGCGCCGTGCTTGATCAGGCCCCCCTGCTCCTGCTTGGTCCCCGGCATGAAGCCCGGCACGTCCACGAAGGTGACGATGGGGATGGAAAAGGCGTCACAGAAGCGCACGAAGCGGGCCCCCTTGCGCGAGGCGTCGATGTCGAGAACCCCGGCCAGCACCTGGGGCTGGTTGGCGACAATGCCGATCGTCTCGCCGTCCAGGCGGGCGAAGCCGGTGACGATGTTGCGGGCATAGTCCGGCGCGATCTCGAAGAAGTCGGCTTCGTCGGCGACCTTGAGGATCAACTCCTTCATGTCGTAGGGCTGGTTGGGATTGGCCGGGACCAGGGTGTCGAGCGACGGCTCGGCGCGGTCGGGATCGTCGAAGCTCTCGCGCGGGGCCGGCCGGTCGCGGTTGGAGAGGGGCAGGAAGTCGATCAGGCGGCGAACCTGAGTTAGCGCTTCCAGATCGTTTTCGAAGGCGCCGTCGGCGACACCCGATTTCAAGGCATGGACGCGATAGCCGCCCAGATCCTCGTGGCTGACGTCCTCGTTGATGACCGTCTTCACCACATCGGGGCCGGTGACATACATGTAGGCGGTGTCCTTCACCATGAAGATAAAGTCGGTCATGGCCGGGGAATAGACATCGCCGCCGGCGCACGGGCCCATGATCACGCTGATCTGGGGAATGACGCCGCTGGCAAGGACGTTCTGGAGGAAGATGTCGGCGTAGCCGGCCAAGGAATCGACCCCCTCCTGGATGCGCGCCCCGCCGGCGTCGAACAGGCCCATGATCGGCGCGCCGTTGCGGGCCGCCATCTCCTGGACCTTGACGATCTTCTCGGCGTGGGCCTTGGAAAGAGAGCCGCCGAACACCGTGAAATCCTTGGAGAACACATAGACGACGCGGCCGTTGATCGTGCCCCAGCCGGTGACTACCCCGTCGCCGGCGAAGCGCTGCTTCTCCATGCCGAAGTCATGGCTGCGGTGTTCGACGAACATGTCGAATTCCTCGAAGGAGTGTTCGTCGAGGAGGATGTCGAGGCGCTCACGGGCGGTGAGCTTGCCCTTGGCGTGCTGGGCGGCGATCCGGCGCGGCCCGCCGCCGGCCTTGGCCTCGGCGCGGCGCTTTTCGAGTTCCTCGAGGATATGCCGCATCGATAAGTCCCTGGCCGCCAACGCCTTGGCCTAGCGCCCGCCCGGCCTTGTGACAAGTTTGCAAAGCTTCAGCGAAGGGCGGCGAACCAGGCTTGCAGCATGGCGGCCTCGGCGCCTTGGGCGGCCTCGCGGGCGACGGCTTCCGAATCGGCGCCCCACTGTTCCTGCTGGAAGGCCTCGTCCACGCGGGAGGCGGCGAAGGCGCCGGCCCCCTCCAGCCGTCCGCGCCACAACGCGAGGGCGAGGATGGTCGAACCGAACAGGGCGGTGGCGTAGGCGACGCCGGCCAGGGCGAAATCGTCCATGCCCCCGGCGATCGCCGCCACCTTGGCCAGGGTCTCCGGCGGCTGGGGCCGGTGGACGACGCCCTGGGACTGGACGAAGGCGAGGCCCATCTCTTCCCGCGCCCAGGCCAGCAGCGGCGACCACAGCGCCGTCTGGCGCGCCGCCAGGACGCGCGGGCTCTCGGCCGGATAGCAGAGAAGGTCGGCCCCGGCGTAACGGACGACGGTGGCGACGGACGCCTCCCCGGCCCCGGCGAGGCTGTCGAGGGTCGCCTGGGCCAGGCGGGTGGCCGGCATGGCGGCAAAGACGATGACCTCGCCCTGGTCGGCCCATTCGGCGGCCATGAGATCGGCCAGGGCGCGGGTGGGCAGGACGAGGGGCCGGCCGCTTGGCGAGCGGGGGACGCGCCCGTCCAGGCGCGCCGCGAAACCTGCGTCCGCCGCCGCCACATCGACCTCGCGGTAGAAGCGGCGCGGATTCTCGGGAGCATCGCGGCGCGGCGTCAAACTACGGTCCTCATTGCGTGGCATGGGCCGCCCGGCGACGGAAGGCGGGCGGGGCGGGCGTTCAACCATCAAATTCCAGCCGCCTTGGCAAGGAGCCGCGACGTGGCCATCGACAAGGACCTCAGCGCCGCCATCGCCGTCACCCGTTTTGGCCTGGGCGCAAAGGCCGGTGAGATCGCGGCGGCGAGGGGCGACCCGCGCGGCTGGCTGCTGGCCCAGATCCGCAGGGAAGGGGCCGATCAGCCGGCCGGTTCCACTGCTCGCGCCGCCGAGCGGATAGGCGAATTTTTGGTCTACCGCCAGGATCGCCAGGCCGACAAGGCCGCCGGCCAAGCCAAATCCGCCCCCTCCCAGATGGCGGCCCACGTTCTGCGCGACGAAGCGGGGGGCGACTTCCTGGCCAGGCTGCGGCTCGGCGCGGCGACCGACGCCGGTTTTCGCGAACGCTGGACGCTGTTCTGGGCCAATCATTTCACCGTCTCGGCCAACAGGTTGGAGACCGCCGCCCTCGTGGGGCCCTTTGAGGAGGAGGCGCTTCGACCGCGGGTGTTCAGCCGTTTCGAGGACCTGCTGGTCGCCTCCTCCAGCCATCCGGCCATGCTGACCTATCTCGATCAGGCCCGGTCGATCGGTCCCGGCAGCCCCGCGGCCCGGATGCAGGCCTTGGCCGGCAAGCCTCGCGGGCTCAACGAGAACCTCGCCCGCGAGATCATGGAATTGCACACCGTCGGCGTCGAGGCCGGCTACCACCAGGCCGATGTCACCGAATTCGCCCGCGCCATGACCGGCTGGAGCATCGGCGGCGAGCGGGACCCGGCCGACCGGCGCGGCGTGTTCATGTTTCGCGAACGGACCCATGAGCCGGGCGCGCGGACAATCATGGGCAAGCGCTACGGCGACGGCGGCGAGGATCAGGCGCGGGCGGTGATGAAGGATCTGGCCGCCAGTCCCCACACCGCCCATCATCTGTCCTTGAAGATCGCCCGCCATTTCGTCGCCGACGATCCGCCCCCCAGCCTGGTGGCGCGCCTGGAGCGGTCCTATTTGGATACCGGCGGAGACCTGGGCGGGGTGGCCCGGACCCTCCTCCGGTCGCCCGAGGCCTGGGACGCCCCGGCGCTCAAGTTCAAGACTCCGTATGAGTTCATGGTTTCCAGTTGGAGGGCGGCCGGCATTGTTCCTTCGGACATCACGACCGTCGCCGGGGTCCTGGCGGCCATGGGCCAGAAGGCGTTCAGCGCCCCCTCCCCCAAGGGCTGGCCCGAGGAGGCAAAGGTGTGGTGCGCGCCCGACGCGGTCGTCAAGCGCATGGCCTGGAGCGAGGCCTTCGCCACCGGCGCCATCGGCCAGCGCGATCCGGTCCACATCGCCGACAATGCGCTGGGCGCGCGCCTGACGCCCCTGGTGGCCAAGACCATCGCCCGCGCCGAGACGCGCGCCGAGGGCCTCTCCATCTTGTTGATGAGCCCGGAGTTCCAACGCCGATGACCCGCGCCCTCGCATCCTTCCGACCCAGCCGCCGCCACGCCCTGCTGGGCGCCCTGGGCCTTGGGATCACCGTGGACTTCCTGGGCACGCGCGCTTTCGCGGACAGCGAGGCCGCCCGCGCCAATAAAAAGCTGGTGGTGATCGTCGCGCGGGGCGGCCTGGACGGCCTGTCGCTGTCGCCACCGGTGGGCGATCCCAACTACGCGGCCCTGCGCGGCCCGATCGCCCTGGCCCCGTTCGGAGCCGTGGGCGGAGCGTTGAAGCTGGACGACACCTTCGGCCTGCATCCATCCCTGATGACGACCCACGCCCTGGCGATGAAGGGCGAGGCGCGCATCGCCCCGGCCGTCGCCACCCCCGACCGCGAACGCTCCCACTTCGAGGCCCAGGACGTGCTGGAGAGCGGGGCGAACGTGGTCTACGGCACATCGTCGGGCTGGCTGAACCGCGCCCTGGAAGCCATGGGACCGGCCGGCCAGGTCAGGGCCCTGTCGGTGGGGCCCACCGCGCCCCTGATCCTGCGCGGCCGGATCGAGGCCGCCTCCTGGTCGCCCGGCGACGGGGCCGAGCGCGACCGATGCCTGCCCGGCATATTACAGGATCTCTACGCCCACGACCCCCTGCTGGGACCGGCCCTGGCCAGCGGCCTGGCCACCGAGGCCATGGCCAGGGTTGCCAATCAGGACGCGGCGATGACGCAGCCTGATGGTCC
>JBDTIW010000115.1:0-10694 GCA_039936215.1 Caulobacteraceae bacterium
GCTTCTACTTCCGGGCCGGCAAGATCGGCTCGATCATCGGCGAAATGATCCGCAGCCCGGACATGATGAAGCGGCGGCTGAGGGAAGGGGTGGAGTTTTTCGAGTTTTTGAGGGAGCGGAAGGCGGCGGCTTAGAGAGGAGAGACGCCGCCCGAGATTCCAAGGTGGCGCTCACATTTCAGCCCCGGCCGGGGCAAATCGTCATGTGCGACTTTGCCGGCTACGTCATCCCAGAGATGGTCAAGGTTCGTCCCGTCGTGGTGATTGCTAGGAATCGCAAGAACCGACATCTCGTGACGATCGTCCCCCTGTCCACCACCGCTCCCACGGTCTTGGAGGACCATCACCATGAGCTTTCAGCCAACCCACTGCCGGGACGGGCGACGACGAGGTGTTGGGCCAAGTGCGACATGCTGGCGACCGTCTCGCTCGCCCGTCTGGACCGCTACAGGATGGCCAAGCGGCAATACATCGTACCGGCTTTGCCGACCGCCGACCTTGAGGCGATCAGGCGCGCGGTTGTCATTGCCCTCAATCTCACCCATATAGTGGCTGTTCCCTGACGGGACTTGCAAGACTGTCCCTCGGGGCAGCCGAGGGCGGCGAGCGCGATGACAAGCCAACCGCTCTCGTGAACAGGGCCGCGAAAGCGGCCCTTTGTCGTTTTGGCGCTTCGCTCCCCAGAAGCCAAGACGTCGGCGACGAGTTTCCACTCAAGGCTTCATTGAGCCCGCGATCTTCGCCCATTCAGCGATCATCGCCTTGTTCTTCCAGAACCAAGCCCGCAGATCGGCGGTAACGCGAATGCCCTCCAAGATTGCGTCCTGTTGCTCCTCGAAGCCGCGCAGGTTATCGACCGCAGGCGTATCGGCGACGATCATCAGGCCGGAATTTCCGCCCAAGCGCTTGTTGACGGTTGGGACAAGCCGGTAGCGTGTGCCGACCAACGCGGGAGCCATCGCGCCAGCCAAGTGCGAGAAATGGTTGCCCCAGGTGTAGAAATTTATGTTCGCGTTCCCTTCACGAAGTTGATGGACGAGCCGAGTCTGCGGCAGGAAACCCCAATTTGGCAACGCCGTTGGGGCGAAGATCATAGTCTTGCTCTCGCCAGGCCGGCCTTCTCGGAGCATGGAAGACCCGGGCTCCAAGTCAATTTTAACCTTTCGGATGAGGGCGACATACTTGGCGTTAAAGGCTTCGATCTGGACCATCGGGACGGCCTCGTACCCGCGTCGGGCTTTTGTGATGGCTTGGTGAACGAGCTCGTGTCGATGCGCAAGGCGCGCTGAGAGTTCACCGGACTCCACCTTAACTCTTTCTAACAGAAATGCTGCCACTGATTCGTAGCTGATTTGGCAGTCGAATTTAGTGCTGAATGAATTCGACGACCTCGCGTAAGCCTCGGGACAGACCAACACGGTGTAGGCGGCGTCGGTTTCTCGGCGCGCAACCATAACGGCCGATTCTTCGCGATAGGATTCCGCCTGTCGAGGCTGCTCGCTCGTGTCGAGCTTGTTCTCGATGAGGAGTGTTGTTCGTCGCCCCGCCCCTCGTACCGCGAGAGTGATGTCGATCTCGCGACGGTTATGGATGCGGCGCTTGCTGTGCGAGACGCTGCTACCCTCGCACGGGAGCTTCAGGCGGAGCTTGGCGCTCGCGCTTCCCACAAACCAGCGAACGAACGCGGGCGAGCATTTCATTTCCTCGATCAACAGCAAATCGACGTCACGCTCTGTGGCGTGAGTCAGAGTCAACATTTCGTCCATGTTCATCCGATTTGCCTCCCCATCGCGGTCAGAACGCATCGCTGCCACTTCCCTGATTTCTTCGGGCCGCAACCCTCACGCCCGCGCGATCTCCCTCTCGGCATCCTCCCTCAGACGCTCCTCGGCCCATTTTGCGAGGCTTTTTCCCGCCAGTTCCGCCGCCAGCGCCGCGCGGGCGTGAACCGCCGGATCGACGCGGACCATGAGCTGGCCGGAATAGGGCTTCTGTGGATCTTTTCCCACCTTGGCGCAGGTCTCCACATAGTCGTCAACCGCCTCGCGGAAGGCGGCGCGCAGGTCGCTCACCGTGTCGGCATGAAAGCCCACGCCATCGCGGATGCCGGCGAGACGGCCGAAGAAAATGCCATCGTCATCGTCATATTGGATGGCGGCCGAGTAGCCCTTGTAGGTCATTGTATTCACGGTTTGACTCCCAACCTCTCCAGGAAGGCTCTCGCCGCGCGCACTTGATAGTGCTTGGCTTCCTTCTCGGGGTGCGGGCGATGAAACGATTCGACCTCGCCGCCCTTCGCAAAGCGAACCCGCGAACCTCGACCTTCGATCACCTCGCACCCAATACTCTTCAACAGGCGTTCAATGTCGGCCCAGGCTATGGCGCCGGACACAGAATCCGCGAACACCGCCCGGAGCGTCCGCTCCTGCTTGCTGTTCATGCAAGCAATATGCGCCGGAAGCCCGGGCGATGCAAGCGGAGGGCCTCCGCCTGGGGCGTTGATCGCCCGTGGAGTTCGCTCAGGGAAATTTGGAAACATGAACCGATTGAACCTTTTCCCGGTTGGTGGGAATAGACCGCCTAAGGAGCACAAGGGGAGCCGATGTTGGGCAGTCAGGGCGGGGCCTTGGGTCAACGCCGGGAGGCCGCGAGATTTGGTTCGTGTGACGAGGCGGCTCTGATCGGCCGGATCGTCGAGGGAGACCTGCGTGCTTTCGAACACCTCTACAGGCTCTATCACCCACGACTGACCCGCTTCATCGTCAACATGATTCACCGCCCGCAACTCGCCGAGGAAGTGCTCAACGACACCCTGCTGGTGGTGTGGAACCGACCCGACGGCTACGATGGAAGCAGCCGGGTATCGACTTGGATCTTCGCGATCGCCTATCGAAGGGCGCTGAGCGCCCTGCGGCGGCACAAAGATCCCGTGGAGGACAAACATGCCGAAAGCCGCCAGAGTCTCGAGGCCGGACCCGAGCAGGAGCTCGGACAGCGCCAGGCGCGGGAGGTTCTGATGAGCGCCATGGCGGAACTCTCGGCGGATCACCGCGCCGTGGTCGATCTCACCTATTTCCATGAACTCGGCTATCGCGAGATCGCGCAGATCATGTCCTGTCCGGTGGACACGGTGAAAACCCGGATGTTCCATGCCCGCCGACACTTGAAACGGGTGTTGGCCGGGCGGATGGCGGACTGGCTGTGAGGGCGCGATGATGGGACGCATTGTTGAATTGCACGGCGACCGACACCAGGAAGCGCAGTCGCTTTTGCCGTGGTACGTGACCGGCCAGCTTGACCCGTCCGATCAGGCCCAGGTCGAGGCGCACCTGCTTGAATGTCCGGAATGCCAAGCCGAGCTCAAGACGGAGCATCGCCTGAAATCCGAACTGGCCGACCTGCCTTTCGAGATCGAGCACGGCTGGACGCGTCTGCGGGGACGCCTGGACGAGCGGCGGGCGGACACCGCGCCCGGCGTTCTCACCTGGCTTGGCGCGGCCCGGCGCGACGTGGGCCGGCGCTGGCGCGCCGCCGCGCCAGGGCTTGGCTGGGCCCTGGCCGCCGCGCAGATCGTCGTATTCCTGCTGGTGGGCGTCTCGACGCTGCCATCCTCTCAGCCGGCGCGCTATCGCACCCTGGGCGCGGCCCCGGCGCCGGCGACCGGCAATGTGGTGGTCATCTTCCGCCCCGACACCAGCGAGGCGGACCTGCGGGCGACGCTCAAGGCCAGCCACGCACGCCTGGTGGACGGGCCGACGGCCGCCGACGCCTATGTTTTGCATGTGCCGGCCGGCGAACGGCTCTCCGCGTTGGCGAGGTTGCGGGAGAAGGCAGACATCGAGCTGGCCGAGCCGATCGACGCTGGCGACAGCCGGTGATGGCCCACCGCATCCTAAGCTTCGTGCTCGGCTTGGCGATCTGGCTGGCCGCCGGGGGATTGTGCTTTGCCGCGGAGGCCAGCGCCCACCCGCCGGGCGCCGACGACCCCAGCCACCGGATCCTGGTGCTACTGCGCCTGTCGCCCGAGCATTTTCGACCCAATTCCGCGTATGGCGACGCCTATGACGACGGCCAGGCCCGGGGCGCGCGGCGACGCATCGCGAGCAGACTGGCGCGCGAACACGGCCTGACCCTGGTCGATGACTGGCCCATGCCCCTGCTGGGCGTGGACTGCTTCATCATGGCCGTGCCGGTCGATCGGTCACCGGACAAGGAGGCGGCGATCCTCTCCGGCGAACCGAGCGTGGCGTGGTCGGAGCCGGTGAAGGTCTATCAAGCCCAGGGCGCACCGGCGCGTGAGGGCGCCACGCTGTTCCGCGTGCAACCCGCCGCCCGCGAGTGGCGGCTGGCCGATCTGCATCAAATGGCCACGGGCCGGAATGTTTCGGTGGCGGTCATCGACAGCGCGATCGATACGACCCACCCCGATCTGGTCGGCCGGATCCAGACCAACCAGAACTTCGTGCCGGGTCATCCCGACCAGCCCGAGCGGCACGGCACCGGCGTGGCCGGGGTCATCGCCGCTCAGGGGATCGGCATCGTCGGCGTAGCCCCGCGCGCCCGCCTGATGGCTCTTCGCGCCTGTTGGCAGCTTGCCGCCCAGCCAGCGCGCCCATCGACCACGGTCTGCGACAGCTTGAGCCTGGCGGAAGCCCTGCATTTCGCGATCGAGCATAACGCCCAGGTCATCAACCTCAGCCTCAGCGGGCCGCCCGATCCCCTGCTCGGCAAGCTGCTCGACGTGGCCCTAGCCCGCGGCGTTACGGTGGTCGGGGCGTTCGACCGCGATCTGCCAGACGGCGGCTTCCCGGCCTCGCACGCAGGGGTAGTGCGCGTCGTCGATGAGTCGCTGGAATCGCCGCCGCCCGGTGTATACAGTGCGCCGGGGCGCGACGTGCCCACCACGCAGCCCGGCGGACGATGGTTTCTCGTCAATGGCAGTTCCTACGCGGCGGCCCATGTCAGCGGCCTGTTCGCGCTCATTCGCGAGCGGGGGCGGCGCACGGAGCGCGCCTCGGCGCTGGTGACCACGCGGACGGGCGGGGCCGCGATCGACGCCTGCGCCACCCTGTTGCGCGCCGCGGGACCCTGTGATTGCGCCTGCGCCAAGGCGCGCCAAGTCTCAAGCCTGGAGGTCTCGGCGGTCGTTCGTCAGTGAGGTGACGGCGCGGCTGATTCGCATTCTGGGCCTGGCGTCGATGGCGATTCCGCTGGCTGGCGGCGCCACCGCCCAGGTTGCGGTCAGCGCCTCGCTCGCGACCGACTATCGATATCGCGGCGTCTCGCTCAGCGATGGCAACCCGACCCTCGGTGTCAACCTTTCCTACGACCAGGGCGCTGGCGCCTATGTCGGAGGATCGGTTGTCGGCGGTGAGAGCGCCCAAGCCGGGGTGCGGATCCTCGGCTTCACGGAATACCTGGGCTACGCCCACCGGATCGGGACGGATGTAACTGGGGATGTTGGGGTCAGCGACACCCGCTTTGTACAATACTACAACAGCACGCGTTTCGAAAGTAATACTGAAATATACTCGGGCTTTAGAACTAGGCACTTCAGCTACTATCTCTACTATTCACCTCGCTATTTCGAGGGTGGACCAAGCACGGTCTATGCCGAAATCAACGCCGCCTATCCGTTCGCCCCCAAGTGGCGCGTGTTCGGTCACCTGGGCGTTCTGACGCCCTTGGACCGTGCCCAGCCTTACAGCCTCTACCGTCGCGAACAATACGACTTGCGCGCCGGCGTCGCCGCCGCGTTCAAGGGTGGCGAGGCTCAGCTCGCCTGGACATCCGCGCGCGGCGGGTCGGATCCCACCGCCAGCAACGCGCCGGATCGCGACGCTCTCGTGTTCGCCGTGACGCTTTTCTTCTGAAGCCCGCGCGGGCTTTTTTCATCGGCGAATTGAACCTTCGGCTCGCAGCCGGCCATTCACTGTCGAGGCAGGGGCTTCGTGGCCTGGCCATCGACAGAGGAAAATCGCCATGCGTTCCGCCCCCGATATCGGTTCGTCCGAAACATCCCGCCGCCAGCTGATCTTTGGCATGGCGCTCACCGCCGGCGCGGCCGGCGCACTCGCCGCCGGCCTGGCGCCACGAGCGGCGGCGGCCGTTCCGTCAAAGCTGCCGCAGGCGGATATCGGCTACCAGAACAAGCCCAACGGCAAGCTGCGCTGCGACATGTGCGTCAATTGGCAGTCGCCGGCGTCGTGCAAGGTGGTCGCCGGATCGATCAGCCCGGCGGGATGGTGCGGCCTCTTCGTCCGCAAGGCCTAAGCGCGCGCCGGGGGGAATGAGGCAATGACCAGGTGGCGCTTCGAAAAGCCGCGATCCTTTCTGGCGTCGGCGCGCCACCTGCTGTTCGCCGTCGCCCTTCTTGGGACGGTCGCAACCAGGGCCGCCGCGGTGCCGAGCTTCGCGGTCCAGACCGGCCAGCCGTGCAACGCCTGTCACGTGGGCGGCCTTGGACCGCAACTCACGCCGTTCGGGCGCAATTTCAAGATGCGCGGCTACACCACCCGGGCGGTGCGCTTCAACGTGCCCCTCGCGGCGTTCGCGATCGCCTCCTACACCCACACCATCAAAGATCAGCCACCGGCCCCGTCTTTCGGCCCGAACGACAATCTGGCCATCGACCAGATTAGCCTTTTTCTGGCCGGCGGGCTGGGTTCACACCTGGGAGCGTTCATCCAGAACACCTATGACGGCGTCGCCAAGTCCTTCCAATGGGACAACCTCGACGTGCGCGCCGTGACCACCACCACGGTGAAGGGCGCCAATGTGGTTCTCGGCCTGAACCTGAACAACAATCCGACCGTCCAGGACTCCTTCAACACCCTGCTGGCCTGGGGCTTTCCCTATACCAGTTCCAGTCTCGAGCCCCACCCGGCGGCCTCGCCCCTGATCGGCAACCTGGCCCAGAACACTTTGGGCCTGAGCGCCTACACCTGGATCAACTCCGAGGTCTACGCGGAGCTGGGCGGCTACCGGTCGCTGGGAGCGGGCTTTCTCACCCACGCCGGCATCGATCCGTTCGTTCCGGGGAAGATCGACGGCGTGGCGCCCTATGCCCGCGTGGCTTACCAGAAGAATTTCGGCGACCGGAATTTCGAGGTAGGGGCGTTCGCTCTGGACGCGAAACTTTTCCCGGCCCGCGATCAGACCACGGGCTTCTCCGACCACTACACCGACCTTGGGCTCGACGCGTCCTGGCAGCTCTTCGCCGCCAACAAGGACGTGTTCAGCGTCAACGGCCGCTACACCTACGAGCGCCAGCGGCTGGACGCCTCCCGCGCGCTCGGTCTGGCGAACAATACCGTCAATAACCTGCAAGACATAAGAGTTGATGCATCATACTATTGGAAGAACAAGATCGGCTTGTCGGCGCAATTGTTCAACACCTGGGGGTCGCGCGATATATTGCTCTACGCCAGCGACAGAACGCTGCGCCCCGATAGCTCCGGCCTCAATCTGCAACTCGACGGCACGCCTTACGGAGATGGAAAATCGCCGCTCGGCACGCGCTTCAATCTGCGGGTAGGCGTCCAATACACGGCCTATTTTCGTTTCGACGGCGCCGGCGCCAACTACGACGGCCTGGGTCACAACGCTTCAGATAACAACAGCTTGAGAGTATTCTCATGGATATATTACTAGACACGCAGATTGTAACAATCCATCGATCATTTTTACTGCCCTCGCTTGCGTATTAGGCGGGGTTTCTGGCGTAACCTACCAACACCTTAAGCGAGGATAACACCATGAACAGAACCAAACTGGCTTTGGCGGCGCTCACCGCCAGCCTTCTGACCTCCGCGGCGGTCGCCGGCGTCGAGCCGCCCTTCAACACCGAGGGCAATGTGCTGATCGCCGATCAGTTCAACAACCGGGTCATCGAGATCGCGCCGGACGGGACCATCGTCTGGCAATTCGGCCGTGGCCCCAACGACATCACCGCCAAGTCTCCCGTCGGCGTCAACGACGCCCTTCGCGTCGGTCGACGGACGCTGATCTCGGGAACGGGCGTTCCGGCCGGCATGGAGCCCTTGTGTCCGAACGGTTGCGCCGACAATCGGGTGATGCTGGTCGATGAAGCCGGCAAGATCGTCTGGCAGTACGGCAGGTTCGGCGTCACCGGTTCTGGCCCCGATCAACTCAACACCCCGGTGCAGGCGACCTGGACCGACAGGCACACCGTCTGGATTACCGATCAGGCCAACCAACGGGCGATCGAGGTCAACCTGCACAAGAAGATCGTCCGCCAATATGGGACGACCGGCGTTTCGGGTTCGGGACCGAACCAGCTGAACAATCCCAATTCGGTGGAGGTGCTCGACAATGGCCGCCTTCTCATCGCCGACCAGAACAACAATCGTGCCATCGAGGTCGATCAGGCCGGCAATATCGTCGCCACCTTCACCATCGGCGGCACGGCCAGCGGCGTCGCCTTCGCCAGCCGCCTGTCCAACGGCGACACCCTGATCACCGATTCCAACAACAACCGGGTGGTCGAGGTCGATAGCCACGACAACATTGTATGGTCGTACGCGACAAATACCCAGCCCGGCAGCAATTCCAATCCCCTGCCGACCCGGGCGATCCGCTTGAAAAACAACGACACGGTGATCAGCGATCAGTTCAATCATCGCGTGATCGAGATCGATCACAACAAAAAAATCGTCAAACAATATGGAACCTTGAACGTCGCGGGCTACAGCACGATCAGTGCGAGAAAACTCCTCAACGCGCCCTATGACGCCAAGATTATCGGCGAGAATAGGGGGTTAACCTTCTCATCCTCGCTGCACCTCTATCCGAGCTGAAATCCGGGAACGTCACGGCGCGGCGGCCTTGGGCTTGCCGCGCCGGCCGCGGAATGTTTCTTCCGGGCGAGGAGAAAGCGCGCCTTGCCCAGCAACGGACTGATCGTCACCGCCGACGACTTCGGGGTGGCCCATGAGGTGAACACGGCGGTCGAGATTGCCCATCGCGACGGCGTGCTCACGGCCGCCAGTCTGATGGTCACTGGGTCGGCCGCCGCCGACGCCGTGGCGTGCGCGCGTCGCAACCCCTCCTTGAGGGTGGGGCTGCATCTGGTGCTGGTGGAGGGCCGCCCCGCCCTGCCAGCCTCCGAGGTTCCGGGTCTTGTGGACATCGACGGGCGTTTCCGCGCCAACATGGCGCGGGCCGGGGCGGCGATGTTTTTCAATCCTTCCGCGCGCCGGCAGTTGGAAGCGGAGATCGAGGCTCAGTTCCGGGCCTTCGCCGACACCGGCTTCACCCTCGACCATGTCAACGCGCACAAGCATTTCCACCTGCATCCGACTATCGCATCGCTGATCCTGAAGACCGGCGCCCGCCATGGTCTCCTAGCGGCGCGCATTCCGATCGAGCCGCGGGACGTACTCTCCCTGGCCGAGCCGGCGGGCCATTTCCGGGCCGACCCGGTGGTAGACCTGTGGGCCGCCCTGGCGCGGGGGCGGTTTCGGCGCGCCGGCCTGCGGGTCCCCGATCAGGTGTTCGGCCTGCGCTGGAGCGGCGCCATGACCACGTCGCGCCTGGGGGCGCTGATCGAGAACCTCCCGACGGGGCTTAGCGAAATCTATCTCCATCCGGCCACGAGCGACGCCTTCGCGGGGGCAGCGCCGGGCTACGGCTATGCGGAAGAATTGGCCGCCCTTACCGCCCCCGAGGTCATCGAGGCGGTCAAGACCAGCGGCGTGCGCACCGGGGGCTTTCTAGATTTCCTGGGCGACCGAACGACCGTCGGCGGGATTTCCGCGTGAGCGGAGCGCCGCGTCCGCCCCGGCCCAGACCCCGTTCCATGGGGGCGCCGCTCGCCATCGCCCTGGCGGCGGTTATGGGCCTGGCCCTGGCCACCGTGGTCATTGGCCTCTTCGGCCTGTCGTCGGTCCTGGCCGCCCTGGCCCAGATCGGCTGGCGCGGTTTCGCCTTTCTCACCGTCTATTCGGTCTTTCCCTTCGCGCTTCTGGGCACAGCCTGGTTCGTCCTCTCGCCAGGGGCGCCGCTTCGCCAATGGGGCGTTTTCATCTGGGCACGGACGATGCGGGATTCAGCCACCGAGGTGCTCCCGTTTTCCCCGTTTGGCGGCTTCGTGATCGGCGCGCGCACGGCCATTCTGCACGGCGTGGCGCCGGTAGCGGCCTTTTCTACCACCGTGGTCGACGTCACCACCGAACTGATCGCTCAACTGGGGTTCGCCGGGTTCGGCTTGGCGATGCTGGCGCTACGACTGGGGGCGGGATCGGCGCGAGGCGGCCTGCTCGGCGCGGGGCTGCTGGGGTTGCTCTTGTCGGCGGCCGGCGCGGCGGCCTTCATCGTGGTGCAGCGGCGGGGGATGGGGCTGGTCGAGGGTCTGGCCCGGCGGTTCCTGCCGGCCGCCGTCGCCGGCGCGGGAGCGGTCGGGCGAGCTTTGAACGCGCTTTACGAGCGGCCGCTGAGGCTCGGCGCCGCGGTCGCGATCCATCTGGCCGCCTGGATCGCCAGCGCGGCCGGCGCCTGGGGCGCTCTGCGACTGGCCGGTGTCGACATCGGTCTGGCCGACGTCCTGGCCATCGAGGCTCTGGTCACCGCCGTGCGCAGCGCCGCCTTCGTCGCGCCCATGGGCGTTGGCGTCCAGGAGGCCACCTATGCCCTGGTGGGCCCCTTGTTCGGCCTGCCCGCCGAGATGTCGCTGGC
>JBDTIW010000116.1:0-4873 GCA_039936215.1 Caulobacteraceae bacterium
TGCTGGGCATCATCGTCCCCACCATCGAAGCGGCCACCGGCTTACCCTGGGCGCACGAACCCCCGGCGCGCGGCGATAAGATCGAACGGCTGGACGTGCTGGGGGTCTTCTCGACCCCCGCCACCGCCGCCAGTCGGGTCTACGAGATCGAGATCGACAAGCGGACCGCCGATGTCGCCGTCTTCTCGGAGGCCTGCCCGACCCTGGCCCGCGACATCGAGGCCGGCGCGCCGGAGGCCGACCTGCGCGCGGCCATCGAGGCCCACGTGGCCGCCTTGGCCCGCCGCATTGGCCGCGCCCCCGACCGCGCCATCCTTGGCTGCACCCACTATGAGATCACCGCCGACCTTTTCCGCGCCGCCCTGCCGCCCGGCACGCCGCTCATTCATCAGCCGGACGCCACCGCGGCGGCGATCGATCTCTATATGGCCCGCCATCCCGAATACGACCCCGGCGCCGCCGGCGCGCGCCGCTTCCTCACCACAGGCCGCCCCGGCGCTCAGAACGGCCGGGTCGAGAGGTTCTGGGGCTCCGCGCTCCACTTCGAGGCCGCCTGATCGGCGCGCAAGCCAGAGTCAAATTGGCCGCCAAGTTCCCATGCTCCCCACCCTGCGCCAACTCCAGTATCTCAAGCTGCTGGCCGAACACGGCTCGTTCAGCCGCGCCGCCCAGGCGGCCCACGTCACCCAACCGACCTTGTCGGCCGGGATACACGAGCTGGAAAAGATCCTCGGCGCCGTCCTGATCGACCGCAATCGCTCGGGGCTCATCCTGACTGCCGTCGGGACAGAGGCGGTGGCCCGCGCTGGCGTCCTCCTCGCCGGGGCCGAGGACCTGGTCCAGGCCAGCCGCGGGGCGGGCCAGCCCCTGACCGGTCGTTTTCGCCTGGGGATCATCCCCACCGTGGCCCCCTTCCTGTTGCCGAGCGCCCTGCCGGCCCTGCGCGCCGGCTTCCCCAGGCTGCGTCTCTTCCTTCGCGAGGACCTGACCCACCGCCTGATCATCGATCTCAAGGCGGGAAGCCTGGACGCCGCGGTCGTCGCCCTGCCCTACGACATGGCGGGCCTGGACTGGATGCATGTCGGCGACGACGAACTTCTGGCCGCCTTTCCCGCCGGCCATCCCTTGAGCGCCGCGGCGCGCATCGATCCGCGAACCATGGAGGGCGACGACCTCATCCTGCTGGAGGACGGCCACTGCCTGCGCGATCACGCCCTGGCCGCCTGCGGCCTCGGCGGTCGCCGCCAGATCGAAGACGGCGGCTTCGCGGCCACGTCGCTGGCCACCCTGGTCCAGATGGTCGGCTCAGGCCTGGGCGTTTCCTTCCTGCCGGCCATGGCCGTGGAGGCCGGCCTCGCCGCCGGCGCTCAGGTCACCGTCCGCCCGCTCGAAGCCGACCACCCCAGCCGCGAGATCGTCGTCGCTTGGCGCGCCGGTTCGACCCGCGCCGCCGAGGGCCGGCTGCTGGCGGCGGTGTTCGCGGCGGCTTTATCCTCGGATGAAGTTTGACTTCGCAGCTCGCTTCTGATCGGCTGAGCCGGCCATGACCCGCCCCTTGTTCCTGATCGCCGCCGCCCTCGCTCTCGCCTCGGCGGCGGACGCCCAGGGCGTGGCTCCGCCGCGCGATCTTCTTGCGCCGGCTGGGGCCGACATCGCCGCGCCGCGCCTTGATCTCGCGGACCGGCGCGCCTTCCTCGCTAAACCCCCCGGCGAGAGCGGCTCCACCGAGCAGACCGCCCAGCCGCGAACGACCATCGACCATGATTTCTCGGCCGATGGCTTTACAGGCCAAGTGGGCTATCTGTGCGGCATCGACACCTTCGCTCCCGACGCCGACGGTATCGCCAGCGGCCCGCCTTCCACCTTCGGCCGGCGAGGCACTTTTCTGGGCGCCAAGCTCGGCTACGCGTTCAAATAGAAGGCCCTGCGGCTCTCGGCCTGACGGCCGCGCAAGTCTCCGCGAGCCGCGCCCGGCACGCTGGCCGAGGGGCCTGAAATTCGCCCGTCTTCGCCGCTGGAATAGGCCCCGAATCCTGCTGCATTGCAGCATGAATTTGCATTCCGGAGTCGTTCCGGTGTAGGATGGACTTGTTCGGCCAACGTGTGCCGGTCGAACTTCGTTGCGGCGCCGCCCACAATTGTTTTTTTGGCGGCCGATGCGCGGATCAAGGGGGGCGCTTCCTGCCCCGTCGCATAGGACACGATATCCTTGTCGTTTTTGCTTTCGACGCGCGTGAAAACGCGCGCGCTGATTGGCGTCGTCGTGGCCGCGGCCGGTCTTTGCGTCATCGCCCTGGGCGTCTATGGCCTTCTGGGTGGTCAGGCCCAAGCGGCGGTCGGCGTCGTGCGCGTCTCGCCGCCCATCGCGGTCGCCGCGACAACGGCCAAGCCGGAGGCGCCGAGCCTCCCGGCCCCCGCCGCCCCTCCCGCTCCGAAGCCGGTTCAGGCCGCGCCCACCCCGATCGTCCGCTCCATGCTCGCGGCCAATTCCCCTGGCGATCTCGATTGCCTGGCGGCCGCCGTCTACTACGAGGCGCGCGGCGAACCCATGGCCGGACAGGCGGCCGTCGCCCAGGTGGTGCTCAATCGCGCCCGCGCGCCCCACTTTCCCAAGAATGTGTGCGGCGTCGTCTATCAGGGTGTCGCCGGCCACGGTTGCCAGTTCAGCTTCGTTTGCAACGGGGCCATGCGCCGGCCACGCGAACAGGCCGCCTGGGCCAGGGCCAAGGATGTCGCGGTCCGCGCCCTGGACGGCTACGTCATGGCCGCGATCGGGCAGGCCACCTCGTTCCATGCCGTCCGTCTGGGCGGCGGCGCCGGCCCCGTCGTGCGCGTGGGCGGTCATGTCTTCTACAATGGGACCGGCCGGACCTCGTCGTCGGCCCTCGACCGACCGATCCTGCTGGCGCGAAACGCGCCCGCCGATCCGGCCCGTCCGCGCTATACGTTCGCCCTGGGAGTCCTGACCCCCGTCCCGGCCAGCCCGAGACCCGCGAACAGCGCCCCGCCGATCCCGCCCGCCTCCACAACGCCCGCTTCGTCTTCGACGGCCACGACCACGCTCGCCGCCTCCTGAGGGCGCCGCCGCTCTGCCAGCTCCGCCCCCATCAGCCCGCGTCCAGGCCGATATCAAGCACCGGGGCGGAATGGGTGAGGGCGCCGACGCTGATCAGATCGACGCCGGTCTGGGCGATCGCGCCGGCGCTCGCCAGCGTCACCCCGCCGGATGCCTCCAGCACCACGCGGCCCGCCGCCATGGCCACCGCGGCCCTCAGGTCGTCGAGGCTGAAGTTGTCGAGCATGATCACGTCCGGGTCGTACTCCAGGGCCTCGGCAAGCTGCCCCAGCCCGTCGACCTCGACCTCGATCGCGACCAGATGGCCCACATGCGCCCGCGCCCGGCGCAGGGCCGCGCCGACGCCGCCGCACGCGGCCACGTGATTGTCCTTGATCAGCACAGCGTCATCCAGGCCGAACCGGTGGTTGGCCCCCCCGCCGCACCGCACGGCGTATTTCTCCAAGGCGCGCAGACCGGGCGTGGTCTTGCGGGTATCGACGATCCTCGCCCCTGTTCCGGCGACCCTTGCCACATAGGTGGCGGTGAGGGTGGCGATGCCGCTCAGCCGCCCCATGAGGTTGAGGGCGGTCCGCTCGGCGCCCAGCAGGGCGCGCGCGTCGGCCTCCACCCGCGCCAGCACCGCGCCGACCATCACCGCCTCGCCGTCAACCGCCTCGCCCTCGAAGCGCGCCGACGGGTCCAGGGCCGCCAGAGCCAGCCGCGCGCACGCTGATCCGGCCGCCACCCCGGACTGGCGCGCCACGAACCGTGCCGTCAGACGTGTCCCAGCTTCGATACAGGCCATCGAAGTAATGTCGCCGGCCCGCCCCAGATCCTCGGCCAGGGCGGCGCGCACCACCGGCTCGATCAGCAGGTCTGCGAGGGGAAGGATCACGCCGCCGCTTCGATGGGAAGAATGCGTCGCGGCGCTCCGATCATGCGCGTGTGGATCCCGGTCTTGGCGGTCTCCGGATAGTCGGCCCGGAAATGGCCGCCGCGGCTCTCGCGCCGTTCCAGCGCCGCCTGGGCGATGAGTCGCGCCGCGACCAGGGGCGCCACCGTCCCATGGACCCCTTGCGCGCCCTCGATCCAGGCCAGCAAGCTTTCCAGCCCGGCGCCGTCGCGTGTCACGCCGGCGTCACGGGTCATCCGCCCGCGCAGGGCGGTCAACGCCGCCGCCGGCAAGTCCCCGGTCGGGCGGGCGGGCAAGGGCGCCGTCGCGGGGTCCGCGCCCTCCCGCGCCGCCTCGCCGGCCCGCTGGCCGAACACGGCCGCTTCCAGAAGGGAGTTGGAGGCCAAGCGGTTGGCCCCGTGGACCCCGGTGGCGGCGCATTCCCCCACCGCCAGGAGGCCGGTCAGGGAGGTACGCCCCAGGCTGTCGGCCCCGATGCCGCCCATGTGATAGTGGGCCGCCGGCGCGACCGGGATCGGCCGGCGGCGCGGATCGAGTCCGCGCGCCATGCAGGCGGTGAACACGGTCGGAAAGGCGGCGGGGAAGGCCTCGCCCACCGCCGCTCGGGCGTCCAGGAAGGCGCCGCGCCCGGCCCGCCGTTCCGCCTCGATGGCCCGGGCCACCACATCGCGCGGGGCCAGGTCGCCGGCCCCGTGATAGCGGGCCATAAAGGTTTCCCCGCCTGCGCCCACCAGCCGCGCCCCTTCGCCGCGCAGGGCCTCGGTGGCCAGGGGGGCGGGATCGGCCCCGATGTCCATGGCGGTGGGATGGAACTGCACGAACTCCGGATCGACGATCGCCGCCCCGGCCAGGGCCGCCAGGGCCAGGCCCTCGCCCCGCGCCGCCGCCGGATTGGTGGTCAC
>JBDTIW010000117.1:0-6526 GCA_039936215.1 Caulobacteraceae bacterium
GGCGTTCTGACGGTGACCGACGGCGCCCATACCGCCAATATCAACCTGATTGGCGACTTCACCTTTGCAACGTTCGCGGCCAGAAGCGACGGCCACGGTGGCGTGATCGTCACCGCCGCGGCCTCGGCCGCCACAGCGCCACCCCATCGCTTGATCGCCGCCATGGCCAGTCTGGGCGCCCCGGCCGGATCGGCGACCCACTCGGCCGAGGCGCGAGCCCTCTACCCGCCGATCTTCGCCAGACCGCACGCCAACGTCGCCTAGGGGCGACCCCCCGGCCGCCGTCCGCGCACGGATCGAACAGAAGAAGGGATGCCCATGATCGCCATCGGCGGGCGGGTCTACGGCCTGGGCGCTGTCGTGCTGGGGATCGTTGTGCTGGCCTATGGCGCCTTCGCCTCGGTTTGGCTGCCGGTCCCCGCCAACCTCCCCGCCTACCACATCCTGGCCTACGCCAGCGCCGGGGTGCTGATCGCGGCCGGCCTGGCGATCAACGCGCCGCGCGCGGCGCCGATCGGGGCCCTGGCGCTCGCCGTCTTGTTCGCCTCGGGAATGCTGGTCCTGGAACTGCCTCACGTCCTGGCGAAGCCGGCGGACTGGGGCGGCTGGCAGGCCGTCGCCGAGAGCACGGTCATGGCGCTGGGCGGGGTGCTGGCCTACACCCAGGCCCCCGGCGTCGGCGAGACCCGCGCCGCCGCCATCGCCCGGATCGCGCGGCTGGTGTTCGGCGTGTGCCTGCTGATCTTCGGCGTCAGCCACTTCGTCTACGCCAGGTTCACCGCCTCGCTGGTCCCCGCCTGGCTGCCGCCGTCCCAGCTGATCTGGGCCTGGGCCACCGGCGTGGCCCAGATCGCGGCGGGGCTGGCCGTGCTGTCCGGCATCCAGGCGCGGCTGGCCGCGATCCTCCTGACCGTGATGTACGTGGCCTTCAGCGTCCTGGTGCACATCCCTTCGGTCATCGCCGACCCGTCGCGCCAGGACAATTGGGCGGAGAACGGCATCAACCTCCTCCTCGTCGGCGCGGCCTGGGGCCTGGCGGATTCGCTCTCCAAGGCGAAGAGGCGGGGCTAGCTAGTCGCGCGCTTCACCTAAGCTGATGGCGTGCCCATAAGTTACGTCATCCCGGACGGAGGATTGCGCTCTTGCAATCCGCAGATCCGGGACCCAGGGGCAACCGCCCCGATTGCGCCGACGCGTCTTTCGCGGCTGCGATGAATTTGCCCGTGGCCTCTGGGTCCCGGTTCTTCAGCCTGCAAGGGGGCAGGCTTGCGGCCGGGATGACGTAAATGGGTGGCAGGGTAGCAAATTAGTTGAAGCGGGCGACTAGAACAGCTCCTCCACCACCATGGTCCCCGACGCCGTCATCGCCGCCGATGGCGCGACCGGCAGGTTCAGGGACACGGACTGGCCCGGCGCGATCACCGGCCGCTCGTCGGGGGTGAAGACGATCAGGAGGCCGTTGAGGAGCTCCCAATCGCGGGCCACCAGCACGCTCGCCGTCCCGCTGGTCGAGGCCGGGGTGGTGTCGTTCGCCCGCGCGGTCAAGGTCGGGGCGGCGTCGCCGTTGTTCAGCCTCTGGGCCGCCGCCGCCGTCCCGCCCGACCCCGCCGTCACGGTGGCCGGCAGGCGGATCAGCTTCACCGGCTTGGCCTCCCAGGCGGCGAGGCCGCGCTGGCCCAGCTCGATGCGGTGGATCCGAAACGCCATGCCGGCGGTGGCCGTGACGGCGATGAGGTCCTGGGCGGCCGAGACCGCGACCTCGGCGAAGGCGATCGAATACATCCGTCCGGTCATGGGGATCAAAACTCCAGATAGGTGAATTGGGCGGCGCGGTTGAACGGCGAGGCGGCGGCGGCCTTGAAGGTCTTGTAGTTCCCCGCCCAGCTTCGCGAGGTGGGACCGCTGGCCGTATAGGTGACCGCCGCCGGCGTGGCGGCGATCCGGTGGGCCAGGTGAAGCTGCGCCCCCTGCGAGACCGATCCGTCGGTGGTCGAGGCGCCGTCCTCGCCGATCGCGTCGCCCCCGCCGCCGGCCAGGATGAAGGCGTCGAAGACGATCTCGCCCGCCCATCCCAAGGCGCCGGCGGCGATCTGGAAAGATGTCCCCGTCCCGCCGGCCGGCGCCCCCTCCACGTCCACGCCGGCCAGGCCCGTCACGGCGGTGGCGATGGCCAGCTTGGCGCCCGCCGTGGCGGCGAAGGTGAAGGTGATCGCGCTCCCGGCCGGCAGATCGGTGGCGACCGGGGCGTGGAAGTAGCGCCCCTGCGCGGTGCCTGAGTTGAACACCGTCCCCAGCGGATAGGCGTTGCCGGCGGCGTCGGCGACGCCGGTCAGGGCGGTGGCGCTGGCCGCGCCAGCCGCGCCGACGATGAAGCTCCCGGCCGGGGCGTCGGCGGTCGTGGTGACGACGAGGCTCGTCGATCCGGCCGCCGCGTGGGCGCTCCCAAGCTCGGTGACGGCGACGCCCATCAGAAATAGTCCGCTTGCACCGGATCGCGCGCGCGGCCGCTTTGCAGCATCAGCGCCGAGCGGCCTCGGGCTGTGCGGGCGGAGAGCCCCGGCGTCGGTTCGAAGAGTTCCGGCCACTGCTCCATCATCCGCTCGGCGGTCAGGGCGCTCAAGGCGCTGGTGTAGCGGGCGTTGAGGGGCGTTTCGACATCCAGCGTCAGGCCGCTCGCCGCATACCAGGCGTTGGTGTCGGCGCGGTAGAGGAAGAGGGACTGCGTCGTCCCCACCACCTCGACCCGCACCCCGTCGCGCGGCTGGCGGTATTGCACGCCATCGGCCATCCCGGTCGAGCCGATGGGCGGTTGGGTGACATCGGCGGCAAAGCCGTAGTCGTAGGGATCGGGGGTGTTGAAGATGGGGACCGAATTGGGCAGGGTGACGTTGACCGTATAGCCGGCCTGTATCCGCACCCTCTGATCCTCGCCCGCCACATAGTCGGCGATCACGTCCACGTCGAGAAGCGGGCCGCGCGCGTTGTGGAGGTCGAGGATGAGGTTCTGCAACGCTTCCATGCCGACGTTCAGTTCGTCGACGGTGGGGTCGTCGCCGGGCTGCAGGGCGCGGAACGCCCGCATGGCCTCGGCGATCGTGGCGCGGCAGGTGGACATCGGTCAGGCCTGCGAGCCGACCGTATCCTCGATATAGTATTCCATATCGAGCTCCAGCGTGCCGGCCACCGCCGTCGCGGCGCCGGCGTGGACCGTGCCGATGATGGCCTGTTTCACGCCGGTGGTGTTCTTGTAGAGATAGCCGGCCGCCGCCAGGGTGACGCCGGTGTCCACCGACGCCCCCGCCGCCCGGCCCACGGTGCTGATCGCCGCCTTGAACAACTGCAAGGTCCCCACGACGCCCATGTCGAAGGTGAGGGTCGGACTTCCGTTGGAATCGAGTTGGGTGGCGGCTTTGAGCACCATGGAAACCACGATGGCGCCCGTCGGCAGATAACCGAAGTTCAAGGTGTCGTTGGCCGCCAGGGTCGACGGCACGCTCACCAGGGCGTGCAGGTGCTGGGTGATCTGGTTGAAGCCATGGCCGGTGCCGGCCGGCTGGTTCTGGGCGTAGAGGGTGGAATTGTAAACGGTCATGCCGTTTCTCCTTAAGAAAGCGGGCGGCCCCGTTAAGGACCGCCCGGAGGTTGAGGGTCAGGACCGGTTAGGAGTCCGCCGCCGCGCCGGCGAAGATGGTGACGATGCCGTTCTGGAGGCCGTTGAAGTTGATCTTCTTGACGCCCAGCAGTTCCTCGATGGCGACACCGGGGCGGAACTGGTAGTCCTTGAGCAGGTCGGTGCGCGGGGTCGGCTCCTGACCCCAGGCGATGCCGACCGCGCCACCGCCGCACAGGAAGATCGGCCGCACGTCGGCGCTGGACGCCCCGATGCCGTTGAAGCCAGCCAGAACGGCGTAGTCGTCGATCTCCGGCACTTCGCGGTGGATGACGCCGTCGTAGAGCAGATCGCCGTCCTGGAAGAGCGGGTTGTCTTTCATGCCCTCCGATTCACGGGCGCGCGCCTGGGTGTTGGCGGTGACCATGGTGGTGTCGAGCTTGAGGTCGCGGAAGGTGCGGGCGCCGTGGAAGGCCACGAAGAACTCCCGCCCGTCGCCCGCCGTGGCCCTGAACGGCCGGATGCGCGGGTCGGCCAGCTTGGCGATCCGCTTGCCCAGCCCCATGATGGAGACCGAGGTCTTCATGGCGGCGGTGACGTTGGCGGCGGCGGTCGCGAAGGTGGCGTTGTAGTTGCTGTTCAGGGTTCCGAACAGCAACCGGTCCTTGTTGGCGGCGGTGAAGGCGTTCTGGCCCGCCGGGCCGGCGACATCCCAGTTCGCGCACGTCCCGTTCGCATCGACCACCGCGCTCGTCATCGCTTTGATGATGTCGTCGCGGATCTTCTCGCTTTCCCACACCCGCAGAGCGTCCTTGGCGGCGTTCCACAGGTTGATCTCGGTGCGGAAGGTGGTCGATTTGGGCAGCCTCACCGCGTTCCGGCGCCAGTCGATGGTGATCGGGCAGTTGTAGTTGGTGAGGTTCTCTTCCACCCCGTCCAGAACGGTGGCGCCGGTGACGCCGGCCGATTTGAGGCGGCCGATGAACGGGATGTTGATCACCCGCTTGGCCTCTCCCTCGGCCTGGAACTTGGTGAGGATGATGCCGCCCTTGTTGAGGTCGGCGTTGGTCATGTAGGGCATGAAGCGGGACTGGCGCACATATTCCTGGAAGTAGGTGGTGATCCAGACTTGGCGTTCGGATGCTGAGGCTAGGAGGGTTTCGGCCATGGGAGGCTATCCTTTGATGGTGGCCGCGAACGCGCTTCCCGGTGAGGTGTCCACGTGATCCCTGGCCACCGCGCCGTTTCCGGGGGCGGTGACCAGCGATCTGGGAGGCGGCGGCGGCGACGGCGATGAGGGGGGTTGGGCTGCTGTGGGCGCCGGAGCGCCGCTTTGGGCGGCTTTCCAGGCGCGGAAGGCGTCGAGGTCGGCGGGCGTCACTTCCTTGAGGATTTCCTCGCGGTTGTAGGCCTGCACGGCGGCCTCGTAGGGATCGTCGGACGCACGCATCCGCTGATTGAAGTGCGGATCGGCGTCGCACCTGGCCGCCGCCCAGTCGTGCGCCTTGCCGACCAGCTCCGTCCCATACTGCCGGTCGGCGAACTTGCGCGAGACCTTGAGGTTCTGGGCGTAGAGGGCGGCCCGCAGCTGCTCGGTGGGCTCCGGCGGCGGCGGCGGTTCAGGTCGGTGGGCGAACTTGCCGTCGGCGGCTCGGGGCCGTTCCGGCTCGGGCGGCGTTTCGAGCGTCTCGGCGACAGGCGCTTCGACGGCTTCGACGGGTTGCACTTCCGCATCGACGAGGGCTTCCCCGCCGATGAAACTCAGCTTGTCGTCCATTCTGTCAGACTCCCTCGCCCAAACGGTGGCGGCCCGTCACGCCCGAAACCCGGCGGCGGCTTTGTGCTTTGAGAGCGCCCGTAACCCCGGCGGCGGGTGTAGGCTCCGCTCATGGAGCCGTGTTCGTTCGTCTACATTCTGACCAGCGGGCGCAACGGCACGCTCTACACCGGCGTGACCACCAACCTCGTGCGCCGCGTCTGGGAGCACCGCGAGGGCGTCCTCGAAGGCTTCACCCGGAAATACAACGTCAAACGCCTGGTCTGGTACGAAACCCACGCCACGGTTCTCGAAGCCATCGCCCGCGAGAAAGCCATCAAGCGCTGGCGCCGCGCCTGGAAGATCGCCCTCATCGAGGTCGACAACCCCCTCTGGGGCGACCTCTACGAAGACCTGTCGTAAGGCCGTCGATCGCTGCCCGCCCGGCGCTTGACCGCCGTCATCACCCCCCGCCCGCCATCACCCCCCACGCCCGTCATCCCACCCCCACGCCGTCATCCCGGAATGGCGGCGAAGCCGACATATCCGGGACCTAGGGGCCACATCCCCGCTGGAACGATCCGCCGTCGCGGCGACGCCGGCCGTTGAATGTGGCCCCTAGGTCCCGGCTCTCCGGCGCAAGAGCGCCTGCGGCCGGGATGACGGTGAGGGGGTAGGCCGGAGTCGCGGACTCACGGCGCAGTGTGGTAAACGGAATCAGCGGAGAGAAAGTGATGGTTGATCTAGCGATAGGCGCCGCCATTGCCGGCCTCAAATCGGCGAGCGACATGGCGGGCTCGTTCCTTAAGCTGCGGGACGAGGCGATGATTCAAGCCAAGGTCATTGAACTCCAATCCGTAATTCTGACCGCATCCCTCATGTAGGACGTCCGATTGTTCACGAGACCGACTATAATCCTTTCGGCCCTTTGTTGACCTCGGCCAGCCACCAGGCCGCCCACCCGCCATCACCCCAACGGCCGTCATCCCGGAAAGACGCGCGCCAGCGCGGCTTATCCGGGACCTAGGGGCCGCATCCCCGCTGGAACGATCCGCCGTCGCGGCGACGCCGGCCGTTGAATGTGGCCCCTAGGTCCCGGCTCTCCGGCGCAAGAGCGCCTGCGGCCGGGATGACGGTGAGGGGGTAATTGGCAAAGGCGC
>JBDTIW010000118.1:0-3058 GCA_039936215.1 Caulobacteraceae bacterium
TTTTCATGCCGCGCGGCGGCCGGCCGCTGGTGATGGCCAGGGCGATTCCAGCCTCGCGCAAGGCCTTGGCCGCCGCCCTGGCCCGATCGGTCAGAACCTTATCCTGGGTGACCAGGGCGCCGTCCACGTCCGCCAGCATCAGACGGATGTCGTGTTGGCCGCTCATGCCGCTTGGGCGATGTCGGTCGGGGCCGGATAACGCCAAGCCGGCCCGCCTTGTTTGGCGGCGGCGAGTTGCGAAGCGGCGAAATCCCAGTTCGGCAGGGCGTCGAACCAGGCTTCGAGGTAGGCCTTCCGGTCGTTCTGGTAGTCAAGATAATAGGCGTGCTCCCACAGGTCGCAGACCAGCAAGGGAGTCGCGGTCGGCTCGGTCACCAGGTCGTGGGCGTCATGCGTCGAGACGACTTTCAGAGCGCCTTCGCGGTCGGCGGTCAGCCACACCCATCCCGAGCCGAAATGGCCGGCCCCCTCGGTCACGAAGGCCTTCTTCAACTCGGCCAGGCCGCCGAAGGCGCGGTCGATGGCGCCGGCCAGATCCGCCGCGGGTTGTTGGCGGCCCGCCGTCATGGCGAGCCAAAAAAAGGCGTGGTTCCAGGCCTGGGCGGCGTTGTCGAACAGCTTGGCGTCGCCCGAGGCGGCGCTTTGCGCGATCACCCCCTCCAGGGTGTCAGGCGTTTTGCCGGCCTTGGTCAGCAGTTCGTTGAGGGTCTTGACGTAGGTGGCGTGGTGCTTGTCGTGGTGGAGATGCAGGGTCTTTTCGGAGATGACCGGCGAGAGGGCGCCGTAGGCGTAGGGGAGGGCTGGAAGGGTGAACATGGGGGACTCCTTTGCGGGGAATAACCCGCGAGGCGAGGCATGGTTCACGCCCCACCCAGCCGCACCTCCTCCGCCCTCGCGGCCAGCAGCCCCAGCGTCTCGGCGTGGCTGGCGCGGGTGATCTTGTAGCCAAGCATCAGGACCAGGGCGATGGCGTAGAGACCGAGGATGATCGGCACATAGACAAGCGCCATGTGGGTGATCACCGCCGCGGGGACGTGGCCGGGTCGGGCGGCGGAAGGGAAGCGGATGATGGCCAGGATCACGGCCGCGCCGAGGATGCCGATCCCCGAAACCGCCTTAGCCACCAAGGTGGAAGCGGAGAAGAACAATCCCTCCGAGCGCCGACCGGTCTTCAACTCCCCATCCTCGACCACGTCGGCGATCATGGCCGAGACCAGGGTCGAGGCGGCGATGCCCAGTGCGATATAGACGATCGACTGGCCAAAGATGATCCAGAACAGGACCGGGGAATGATTGGGCGGCAGAAGGCCGGCCAGGCGCAGCAGCATCGGGGCGATGCCGATGCCCACCGATAGCAGAATCAGCCCCATGGCCGCGCCCCGTTTGCCGAAGCGGCGCGACAGGGGCGCGGCGGCGAACAGGGCCAGGAAGGCGGAGGCGAATACGCCGGCGACCAAGAGGGCGATCTGGCCCGATGAAAATTCCCAGAAGAAGGTGTTGAAATAGATGTTCATCGCGGCGGCCAGACCGGCCGCCATGGACGTGGCCAGGCCCGACAGGGTGAGGTAGAGAAACGATCGGTTCGACCACGCCTGGATCATCTCGCGGGCCATGGCCCCGGCGGTCAAGGTCCGCCTGGGCGGGACGCGGAAAGTCCGAATATGGCGATGGGTGCCCGCCGCCGAGACCAGGATGGAGACGAACATAATCACCGCCGCCAGCAATCCATAGCGGGCGTACCCGACCGGATTGGTCTGGCCCACCGCATGGTGGGCGTCGGGGACCAGCAGGAAGCTGAAGGTGATCAGATAGAGGACCAGGCCGCCGATCCAGGCGAAGAAGTAGCGATAGCTGAGGAGCGCGGTTCGCTCGTCGTATCCCTGGCTCAATTCGGCGGCGAGCGCCGAACTTGGCACCTCGTAGAAGGTGATGAAGGTGCGGATGACCAGCGCGGCCCCGATCAGGTACCAGAAAAGATGCGCCGGCGACCAGTGGGGCGGGTTCCACAAGGCCAGGTAGGAGAGCGCCACCGGCGCCGCGGCGGCGTACATGAACGGGTGGCGCCGGCCCCAGCGCGATCGCCAATTGTCCGAAATCTCGCCGATGATCGGATCGAGGAACGAGTCGACGATCATCACGACCACGATCGCCGCTCCCACCAACAGGGCGCTCAGGCCCACCACCTGATTGTAGAAGATCAGCAGCAGATAGCTGAAACCGTTGTCCTTGACCCCGAACGCCACCGAACCGACCCCGTAGAAGAGCTTGGTGGACATGGCCAGGCGGGACGCGGCGGCGGGCGCCGGAGCCGGTATTCCAGTCGCCGGGTCGAGAGCGTCCAAAGGCGCGGTCACCTGGCGACCACGCAGCCAAATCGCCGGTCGTAGGCAGCTTCGCCGACGACCGGACCGAGGCTCGCGGTCACCTTGCCGGCGGCGGGCAGGGCCGAGCGGTCGATCACGACGGTGAAAGGATCGATATCCGGCTTGAACTCGGCGCGGCACGAAGCCTCGGAGCGGCCGACCACGAAGAGGCAGGAGCAGACCTGTTTGGCGATATAGGCCGACCCGATCTGGACGATAGGCGGCGGCGGGCGCGGCGGCGGGGCCGGCGCCGCCGCGCCGCCCAGGGCCGGGAACGCCAAGGCGAGGGCGCCCGCCAAGCTTGTGGACCGCCATTTGCACACCACCGGTCTTGCCTCCTAGATTGCGCCTTCGAGCGAACGGGGACTTAAGTCGCATGAAGCGCAGGGATTTCGCCATAGGTTTGAGCGCCGCATTGGCCGGCGGGCCGTCGCTGACCCGCGCGGGCGCCGCGAACACGGGCTTGGCGGCCGTCGATTGGCCCACCGGACCGGGCCGTGGCGACCTGGCGCCGGCCGGCCGCGCCTGGGCCGAGGCGGCGAGCGGCGCCGCCAAGGGCATCGGCCGGAGCGACGCCTTCCTGATCGTTCAGAATGGCCGCCTGGTCTTCGAGCGCTATGGACAGGGTCACGGGCCGGCCACCCGGCACATCGCCTGGTCGATGACCAAGTCGGTCACCCAGGCGCTCGCCGGCG
>JBDTIW010000119.1:0-12640 GCA_039936215.1 Caulobacteraceae bacterium
GCAGCTTCGAGCTGCACGGAAAGGCGGCGCATTCGCCCAGGCCCAGCAGGAGCCGCAAGGCCAGCAGGGTGGCGAACCCACCGGCCAGGCCGGTCAGGACGGTGGCCATGGACCACACCGCCAGGCCGACGGCCAGGACGAGATAGGCGCTGACCCGCTCGGCGAGCCAGCCGGCCAGGAATTGGCCCGGCGCATAGACCCAGAAGAAGGCCGAGATCATCACCCCGACCTGGGTGTTGGTGAGCCCCAACGCGTCCTTCATCAGCGGCGCGGCGGTGGCGAAATTGCCCCGATCGACGTAGTTGATGAAGACCGAGATCGCCAGCAGGGTGACCACGCCGGCGGCCATGCGCTCCGGTCTTGCCGCCGGCGCCAACGCGATAGCCGTCACCGCAAAGCCCCTCCCCTATTCCGCCGCCCTCTCAGGGACGGATCACCGACGCGCGGGCCGACGCGGGCGCGCGCACCCTTTGGGGATCATTGTGGGGTCAATGCGCCGGACGTGCAATTGCGGTTCGGCGCGGCGGTTCGGCTCGGCCCGCGGCGGGACGGTCGATCGCTGGGCGGTTTCCCGGTTTGAGCCTCCGTTCTCGACCCTTGGGGGACATCGGCTCAAAGGCCGGAGAAGGCTTATCTCAGACCTTGGGAATGGCGGCTTGCGGACAGAACCACTCAGCTTAGCATGAAGCCCCAACGTGGCGCGACTATGCCTCGCGCAGGCCGGCCAGCCGTCAAGGCTGGTGGCTAAGGTCAATCTGAGAGACTGTAACTTGGTCCTCATCAACGAAGAGAGGCGCATTTGTGAATTGTAAGGCGTCGCGAGTTGAGAGAGGAGACTTTCAACACGCGGCGGCGCGCCACAAGCTGCTGAGATGTCATCGCTTCAATTGGCGCGCGCCTATCACTCCGCCGTTCACGCCGCCGCTGGCGCTGCCGTGGAGGCAACTGCTCCGCCCATGATCCGGCGGCGGACCATCGCGGCGGCGTCTTGGAGGGGATCACCGGCCAAATGGGCGTAGCGTTCTCCAACGGCGCCTTCATTGTGGGCGGCCGGGGTTTTTGCGAGCCTCAATCCCCCTGCGCCTGACGCGGCGAGCCCGCTCCCGGCAACGGGTATACCAACGCCGAACGACCCCTCATCGCGCCGTCGATGATGCCCGCGATCCGATCCGCCACCGCTTTCATCGGGCTATCGGCATATCGGAGGCTGAGGGGCACGTGCCGAATTCACCAGACGCGCGCACATTACGCGCGCCGCCGAAGTTGCGGAATGACAGCTAGCTAAGTTGTTGAAAAATTGGCGCGCTCGGAGCGATTCGAACGCCCGACCCCCAGATTCGTAGTCTGGTGCTCTATCCAGCTGAGCTACGAGCGCGCGCCGCCTGACGGCGAAGGCGCGGAACCTAGGCGGGTTGGGGCTTGAATTCAAGGCAGCTCTCACCGCGCCGACACATAGGCCTTCAGCCTCTCGACCAGATGATCGAACAGCAGGCGCATGCGGCGGCTGGTCTTGAGGTCCTCGTGCATCACCACCCACACCTCCAGGTCGAAGGCGAACAGATCGGCGAGGACGGGGACGAGATCGGGGTCGGAGCGGGCGATGGCCGGTTGGCAGGGGCAGAGGCCAAAGCCGGCCCTCAAGGCGGCGATCTGAGCCAGGTCGCTGTCGGTGCGCAGGGCGAAGAGGTCGCGCGTGACGTCGAGGCCGATCTGGCGCAGCGCCTCGCGCGGCGGCTGGAGTCGATCGTAGCCGATCAGGGTGTGCCGCGCGAGATCGTCCAGGCTGCGCGGCTCGCCATGGCGCTCGAGATAGCGGCGGTGGGCAAACATGGTGAGGCGCACCGCGCCGATGCGGTGGGCGAGGAGAGCGCTCTGGGTGGGCCTGGCCATGCGCACGGCGATGTCGGCGTCGCGGCGCAGCAAGTCCTCCTGGCGGTTGGAGAGCACGAGTTCGATGGCCACCTCCCCGTGGCGCTCGCGAAAATCGGTGAGGATCGGCGGCAGCACCTCGGCCCCGACGATATCGCTGGCGGTAAGCCGCACCACGCCGCGCACCGATCCCGCCTCGCCCGAAGCGGTGCGGACAAGGGCGGCGGCGGCGGTTGCCATGGCTTGGGCATGTGGGGCCAGAGAGAGGGCCGCCTCGGTGGGGCGAAGCCCGCCGGGCGAGCGGGTGAAGAGGGGGCCGCCGCCCAGGGCCTGTTCGAGAGCCTCGATGTGGCGGCCGACGGTGGGCTGGGCCAGATCCAGGGCGCGGGCGGCGCCCGACAGGCTGCCGGCGTCGAGCACGGCGAGAAAGGCGCGATAGAGGTCCCAGGCAGGCTGCGCGTCGGCCATGCAGATTTGTATAGTGAACCTACGACATTAGACAATTGCCGAATAGCTCGTTCGCGTCGATTCTGGGGTCACCAAATGGAGACTCCCATGACCCACACCCCCAAAAAGATCGCCCTCGTCATCGGCGCTACCGGCTCGTTCGGCGGCCACGCCGCCGCCGCGCTCCAGAAGCACGGCTGGACGATCCGCGCCCTGGCCCGCAATACGGACGCCGCGCGGCGCAAGGCGGGTCCGCGCATGCCCATCGACTGGATCGAAGGTGACGCCATGATCGCCGCCGATGTCATGGCCGCGGCGCGCGGCGCCTCGCTGATCGTCCACGCCGCCAATCCGCCCGCCTATCGCAATTGGCCCGGCCGGGTGCTGCCGATGATCCGCGCCACCATCGCCGCCGCCAAGGCGGAAGGGGCGCGGATCGTGCTGCCGGGCACGGTTTATAATTTCGCCCCGGACGCTGGTCCCCGTATCGCGGAGGACGCCCCCCAGGCGCCCGTGACCCGCAAGGGCAAGATCCGTGTCGAGATGGAAGACGCGCTGCGCCAGGCCGCCCGCGAGGGAGCCAAGGTGCTGATCGTGCGGGCCGGCGACTTCTTCGGCCCCGCCGCCCCAAACAGCGCCCTTTCCTGGCTGACCACCCGGCGCGGCGGACGTGTGCGTTCGGTGTTCGCCCCCGGACCGGCCGAGGTCGGCCACGCTTTCGCCTATCTGCCCGATCTGGCCGAGACCACCGCGCGCCTGCTGGACCGCGAGGCGGAACTGGCAGATTTCGAGACCTTCCATTTCGCCGGCCACTGGCTGGCGTGCGGCAATGAACTGGCCGCCTCGATCCGCCGCGCCACCGGACGCCACGACCTGCCGGCCCGGCCCTTCCCATGGCCGCTGATCTGGGCCCTCTCGCCGTTCGTGGAGACGTTCCGCGAGCTTCTGGAGATGCGCTATCTGTGGCGCCGGCCCATCGGCCTCGACGACGGCAAGTTGCGGGCCTTCCTAGGCGCCGTTCCGGCCACCTCTCTGGACCGCGCCATGCGCGCCAGTCTGGCCGACATGGACTGTCTGGAGGAAGCGCCCCGCCTCGTCGGGGCGCTCGCGCCGGCGTGATCGGACGCCCCTAGCCCCAGCCGCGGTTTTCTGGGATGAACCTTGGGGCCGAGGGTGCGTTCGCCGCTTCGGTTCGGGGGCGGACCCATGGAAACCTTTTCGATCTCGGACGCGGCGTTCACCGGCTTTCGCATCGCCCGCGAGCGGCCGCGGGCGGTGGCCGTGTGGGCGGGGATACAGTTCGCCGTCTCCCTTTTCCTGGGCGGCCTGCTGATCGCCCTGGCCGGTCGCGCTCTGATGAAGCTTCAGGCCCTGGGCGCTGAGTCGGCCCCGAGCCCGGCCGAGGTGGTGGTCCTGTTTGGCCGTCTGGCGCCGGCCTATGGGTTGATCCTGCTTTTCGCGCTCGCTTTCAACGCCCTCTTCTATGCGGCGATGAACCGGACGGTGATGGCGCCGGCCGACGACCGGTTCGGTTATTTTCGTTTCGGGGCCGACGAGTTGCGGCAGCTTGGCCTGATCGGGCTCGCCTTCGCCCTCGCCGTAGTCGCCTACATCGGACTGATCGTTCTGGCCGCGGCGGTTTCCTTTTTCTTCGCCCTGGTGGCCAGACAGGCGACCGGTTTCGCCCTGGCCCTCAGCGCCCTGATCGCGGTCGGCGCGGCCATCTTCCTGGCCACCCGCCTGTCGCTCGCGTCGGCCCAGACCTTCGCCACCGGAAGGGTCAATCTGTTCGGCTCCTGGGCCCTGACGCGAGGCCGGTTCTGGCCGATCCTGGGGACCTATGTCCTGGCCGCCACCTTCGCCGCCGTGGTGCTGGTGCTGGGTTTCGTGGTGACCTTCGCTGTGGTGGCCCTGATCGGCGGCGCCGCCGCCATGGGCCAGGTCATGCAACCGGATCTCGGCTCTCTGGCCGCCTTTTTCTCGGTCCCCCGCCTGGCTCAGACGGCCCTGGGCGCGGTCGTGACGGCGCTGGTCTGGCCGGTGGTCGGCGCGCCACCGGCGGTGATCTACCAGCGCCTGACCGCCGGTCCCGGCCGGGCCTCGCCTTGACCGAAGCGCACGCCCCGATCTCCCGGCGCCAGGTGGCCGCCGCGGTGATCGGTAACGCCCTTGAGTTCTACGACTTCACCACTTACGCCTTTTTTGCCCTGGAGATCGGCCGCACCTTCTTTCCGGGCCGCTCGCCGTTCATCAGCCTGATCCTCTCCCTGGCCACCTTCGGGGCCGGCTTCATCCTGCGTCCGCTGGGGTCGGTGCTGATCGGCCGCTATAGCGACAAGCACGGGCGCAAGCCGGCCATGCTGTTCAGCTTCGCCCTCATGGGCGGCGCGATCCTGGCCCTGGCGCTCACCCCGTCCTACGCCCAGATCGGCATCGCCGCGCCGATCCTGGTTTTGACTTGGCGGATGGCGCAGGGCTTTGCCCTCGGCGGCGAGGTGGGGCCGACCACCGCCTTTCTGGTCGAGGCCTCGCCCCCCGCCCGTCGCGGCCTCTACGGGGCCTGGCAGGGGGCCAGCCAGAACATCGCCGCGGTGGGTGGCGGCCTGGTCGGCGTCGGTCTGGCCGCCCTCGCCGGAGCGGCGGGCCTTGAGGCCTGGGGCTGGCGCGTCGCCTTTCTCCTCGGCGCGGCGGTGCTGCCCTTCGGCCTGTGGCTGCGCCGCAACCTGCCCGAGACCCTGCACCGCATCGAAGCAGCCAGCATCCACCAGCCGGCCGACGCCACCCTGCGCGGCCATGCCCGCATCATCGCGCTCGGCCTTGGCCTGATCGCGGCGGCCACCGTTTCCACCTACGCCATGACCTACATGACCACCTACGCCCGCGACACCCTGCACATGGCGCCGGGCATCGCGCTGGGCGCACAGATCGCCAACGGACTGGCCGGCGCGGCGGGCGGCTTGGCCGGAGGCTTGCTCTGCGACCGGTTCGGGCGCCGGGCGCTGATGATCTGGCCCCGCATCTTCTTCCTCGCCGCCGTCTGGCCCGCCTACGTCCTCATGGTGCGCCATCACAACGCCGCCACCCTGCTCATCGCGGTGACCGTCCTGGCGACCTCCCTGGCGCTCACCAGCGCGGCGGTGTTCGTCGCCATCACCGAATCCCTGCGCAAGGAGCTGCGCGGCGGGGTGTTCGGGGCCGTCTACGCCATCGCCGTGGCCACCTTCGGCGGCACCACCCAACTGGTCATCACCTGGCTGATCAAGGCGACCGGCGATCCCCTCGCCCCGGCCTGGTACGTCATCGCCTTCACCCTCGTCGGCCTGATCGCCTCGCTGGCCATGCGAGAGACCGCGCCGGGGCGCGCCGCCGCCGCCGCGTAGTCCTACCCTGTAGCCAGTTCCGCCGCCGCGATCTGGGCGATGGTGAGGGCGAGGACGGGATCGCCGCCATCGCCGAGGGTCCAGGCCGCCGACAGGCCTGCGTAGGCCAAGACCCAGAGCAGCAGGCGGCGGGGCTCGATCGCGGCCGTCCGGGCGACCAGGGCGGCGCGCCGGGCCAGCCTTCCGGGCGCGGCGGCGGTCTCGATGTCGGGATTGCAGAACAGATTGCCGTAGTCGAAGCCCCGCTCGCCATGCAGGCCCTTGGGATCGATGGCCAGCCAGCCGCGCGGCCCGCCATCCAAAATATTGTCGTGGTGGACATCGCCATGCAGAACCCGCGCCTCGCGCGGCGTGGCCAGGAGCTCGCGCGCCGCCTGGGCGGATTTGACCAGCACCCCGCCGTGAGCGGCGGCCGCCGGTCCGAGCTGGCGAAACCACACCGGCAGGGGGGCGAGCATGGCCGGCGGCGGCTGGGGCCGGGGCGCGTGCAGTCGCTCCACCGCGTCGCATAGGATGGCGCACGCCGCGTCGTCCTGGCCCGACGTCGCCATCACCCGCAAAGAGCGGGCGCCGACGGCCCGCGCCATCAACAGGACCGCGCCATCGTGGGCCAGGACCCGCGCCGCCCCGGTCCCGCCGTACCAGACCATCAGCCGCGCGCCTTCCCGCTCCTCCTGGTTGAGGGCGATTTTCAGCATGGCCGGCGCGCCGTCGTGGATGACCGGCAACAGATGGCTGTGAAACGCCGTCGCGAACCCCTCCCCGTCACGGGTCAGGCGCCAGCGGGCAAGCCAGGGCTGGAAGATGTCGCGGGTCATTGTCCGTGCAATAGCGTCAGGGCGGAAGTTTTTTATCCACAAACTTCACGAACCTCACGAACGAGGGCGCCGGCGCCCCGGAGCGAAGCACTCGATGCGCGCCTTTGGCGCGCTTCAACAATCGATCAGCTGATCAGCCTCGGCGGCGCAAGGAGTCGGTTCGTGAAGTTCGTGGTTCATTTCTTCCGGTGCGGCCACCAGCGATAGCGTCAGTTCATGTGAATTTCCGGCGGGCCGTCGCGGAAGCGCCCGAGGGGGGCGCTCGCCGCGAAGCCTTGATCGCGGACGAGATCCAGCACATCCGCCGCGTTGGCCTCATCCACGGCGACGAGCAGGCCGCCGCTGGTTTGGGGATCGCAGAGGATATCCCGCCGCCAGTCTGGGACGTCGGCGGACAAGCGCACCAAGCCGCCGTAGCTCGCCCAGTTGCGTGCCGCCGCGCCGGTGCGCACGCCCGCGCGGGCCAGGGCCTCGACGCCGGCCAGCAATGGCGCGGCGGTCGCCTCGATCTCGACCGTCAGGCTCGCGCCCCGAGCCATCTCCAAGGCGTGACCGATGAGGCCAAAGCCGGTGACGTCGGTGACCGCGTGGACGCCCGCCATCCCGGCCAGATCGGCCCCCACGGCGTTCAACTGCGTGGTGGTGGCGATCAGCGCCTCGTAGCCGCCCGCCTCCAGCCGCCTCTGTTTGAAGGCCGCGCTCAACACCCCGACGCCCAGGGCCTTGGTGAGGATGAGCGTATCGCCCGCCCGCGCGGCGCTGTTCTTGAGCAGCCTCTCCGGATGAACCAGGCCCAGGGCGACCAAGCCATATATTGGCTCGGCGCTGTCGATGGAGTGGCCGCCGGCCACCGGAATGCCGGCCTCCCGGCACACCGCCGCCCCGCCGGCCAGGATGGCGCCGATGGTCTCCACCGGAAGTTTGTCCACCGGCATGCCGACGATGGCCAGGGCGAGGATGGGCTTCGCGCCCATGGCGTATACGTCAGACAGGGCGTTGGTCGCGGCGATACGCCCGAAATCGAACGGATCGTCGACAATGGGCATGAAGAAGTCGGTGGTCGCCACCAGGGCCTGATCGGCGTTCAGCCGCCAGACCGCTGCGTCGTCGGCGGTCTCCGCGCCGACCAGGAGATCGGGAAAGACGCCGGCCAGGGGCAGGCCGGCGAGAATCCCACTGAGAACCGACGGCGAAAGCTTGCACCCGCACCCGCCGCCATGGGCGAGCGAGGTGAGGCGGGGGGAGGCTGGCGGCATGGTTTTGACCTTTCTCACGCCCTGATCGTCCGGACCAGGGCGGCAATCTCCGCCGCCGCCGCCCGCTGGCTGGCGGGTTTGAGGTTGTCCAGGGTGACGACGCCGGCGCGTGGGCGATGGTCGGCGCGGCGGGCGCGGTCGTAGGCGGGATCGTAGTGGGCTTCCATCAGAGCCTCGGCGAGAGCCTCGAAGGCGCCTTCGCGGACCAGGGAGCGCCAGGCGGCCAGCCGCTCGCGGCCATGGCGGCCGGGGAGCCGGGCCAGGATCGCCTCCAGGGCTGCCCGATCGGCGGTGATGTCCCCGTAGGCCCCGGCGAGGTAGCGGGCGCGGGCGGCGCGCGGGGCTTGCAGTTCGACGCGCGGGGCGGCCGTCATGACCTTCCACAGGGTCGGCGGCACGTTGAGATCGCCGATCTTGCTCGACTCGGCTTCGACCACCACGGGCCGGGCCGGATCGAGCCGACCCAAGGCTTCCAGAAGCCGCGTCTCGAACAGCTTCTGGCTCGGCTGGGGAGAGCCGGCCATGGCGCCAAATAGCGAGCCGCGATGCGCCGCCAGGCCTTCGAGATCGAGGGTCTGGACACCGCCGGCGGCCAGCCGCCCCAGGATTTCCGTCTTCGCCGAACCGGTGTTTCCGTCCAGCAGAATGACCCGAAAGGCCGGCTCGGCGTCGTAGAGGCTGGCCGTCACCCACCGCCGATACGTCCTGTAGCCGCCGGCGATCACCGTGGGCCGCCAGCCCACCTGGGCCAGCACCGTGGCCATGGCGTTCGACCGCTGGCCGCCGCGCCAGCAGTAGATCAGCGGCGCCCAGGCGCCCGGCTTGTCGCTCAGCGCCCCCTCCAGATGAGCGGCGATGTTGCGCGCCACGTGGGCCGCGCCGATCCGCCGGGCGCGAAGGCGCGAATCCTGGACATAGATGGTTCCCACCTCCGCGCGCTCGGCGTCGGTCAGCACCGGCAGGTTGATCGCGCCGGGCACATGGTCCAGAGCGAACTCGGCGGGGGTTCGAACATCGACGATGTCGCCGAAACGGGCCAGGATGGCCGGGTCGATCGTCTCCATCGTTTCAATCATGCGGGCACTCCATGCCGGGAAGCCAGGACTACGCCGCCGATCCGCGCAACGACACCATCCTCGTCTATCTCAACGGCGGCCTCGTGCCCCGGCGCGAAGCCAAGGTGTCGATCTTCGACGCTGGCTTTTCCATGGGCGACGGGGTGTGGGAAGGCCTGCGCCTGCACAAGGGGCGGCTGCTGTTCCTGGACGCGCATCTGGACCGCCTGTTCGCCGGCGCGCGCGCCATCGGCCTGGATATCGGCATGGACCGCGCCCATCTCACGGCGGCCCTCGCCCGCACTCTCGACGCCAACGCCATGACCGACGGCGTCCATGTCCGCCTGATGGTGACGCGCGGCCTCAAGGCCACGGTGAGCCAGGATCCGCGCAACGCCCTGGGAGCGCCGACCGTGGCCATCGTCGCCGAGCACAAGACTCCGAGGCCTGGTGGCGCCGGGCTGCGCCTGGCCACCGTCGCGGTGCGCTGCACGCCGGCCGAGATGTTCGACATGCGGCTCAATTCCCACAGCCGACTCAATCTGATCACCGCCCTTCTGGAGGCCATCGAGGCGGGCGCCGACGAAGCCCTGATGCTCGATCCGCACGGCCTGGTCTCCAGTTGCAACGCCACCAACTTCTTTTTCGCGCGCGGCGGGACGGTGTTCACCTCGGCCGGCGACTATTGCTTCAACGGCATTACGCGCGGCCATGCGATCGACCTCTGCAGGGCAAACGCCATCCCCATCGAGCTTGGCGGCTTCGGCCCCGACGAGGCGCGCGGCGCCGACGAGGCCTTCGTGACCGGGACCATGGCCGGGATAACCCCGGTACGCGAGATCGACGGCCGCGCCTTGCCCCAGGCGCCGGGACAGATCACCCGCCGGCTCCAGACTCTCTACGCCGTATTGAAGGACGCCGACGCCGCTGGTGCGGCGCGACCATGACCGCCGCGCCGATCCGAATCGCCCTGTGGTCGGGGCCGCGCAACATCTCCACCGCCATGATGCGTTCGTTCGAGAACCGCCCCGACACCGCCGTGGTCGACGAGCCCTTCTACGGCGTCTATCTGGCCATGACCGGTCTCGATCATCCCATGCGCGCCGAGGTGCTGGCCGCCGAACCCACGAACTGGCGGACCGTCGTGGACCGGCTGCTCGGTCCCGTTCCGGGCGGCCGACCAGTCTTCTACCAGAAGCACATGACCCATCACATGGTCGACGGGATCGACCTGGCCTGGATGGCCCGCTGCCGAAACGCCTTTCTGATCCGTTCGCCCGAACGCGTGCTGGCCTCCTACGCCGCCCGCCGCCCCGAGGTGACGCTGGACGATATCGGTTTTGTCCGCCAGGCGGAGCTGTTCGACCGGGAAGCCGACCGCCTGGGCGCGCCGCCGCCGGTGATCGAGGCCGAGGATGTCCTGGCCGATCCCCGCGCCGCCCTCATCGCCCTGTGCGCCGCGTTGGATATTCCATTCTCGGACGCCATGCTGAGCTGGCCGGCCGGACGCCGCGCCAGCGACGGGGTGTGGGCGCCGGTGTGGTATCGGGCCGTCGAGCGGTCCACCGGTTTCGCCGCCCCCCGCCCCGCGCCGGCGGCGCGCGATCTGGCCGCGCGACTGCGGACGATCGCCGAAGCGGCGCGGCCCCACTATGAGCGGCTATCCACATACAGGCTTGCCCTCGCGCGATCGCCAGACGACATGGGATTCGTTGACGGGTCGGTCGCCGTCGAATCACGGGCGCGGCCAGGGCGATGAGGGACGACGCATGCACAAACTCTTGGCGGCTTTCGGCGCCGCCCTCCTGCTGGCCGGCGCCACCCAGGCCCTTGCCGCCGACATGACCGCCGACGCGGGGTTCAAGGCCATCTACACCGAGGAGTGGGCGTGGCGGGAGGCGCAGTTCGCCGGCGAGGACGGCGACGATCTCACCCGCCCCATCGCCGACCGCCTGCCCGACGTGAGCGCCGCCAACCAGGCGGCGCGGCTGGCCTATTGGAGCGCGGTGGCGGCGCGCCTGTCCGCCCTCGACCCGGCCTCCCTGTCGCCGCAGGCCCGCATCGACTACGCCATCTATCGCGCCCAGATCGCGGTGCTGATCGCCCACCAGCGTTTCGCCGACTATGAGATGCCGGCCAATTCCGACAGCGCCTTCTGGTCGGAACTGGGCTCGACGGCCCGCCGGACCTTTCGCACCGCCGACGACTATCGCCGCTACATCGCCCAGCTTGGCCAGTTCCCCCGCTATTTCGCCCAGCAAATCGACAACATGCGGGCCGGTGAAAAGCGCGGCTTCACCCCGCCCAAGGTGACCCTCGTCGGGCGCGACGCGTCGATCGTCGCGGTCACGGCGGCTCCGAGCCTGGAGGCGAACCTCTTCTACGCCCCCTTCAAGACCATGCCGGCGGCGATCGGGGCCGAGGAGCAGGCGAGTCTGCGCGCGCAAGGAGCCAAGGCCATCGCCGAGGCGGTCGTTCCCGCCCACCTCACCCTGCTGAAGTTCATGCGCGAGGAATATGTGCCCGGCGCGCGAGAAACCCTGGCGGCGGACGATCTGCCAGGCGGCAAGGCCTACTATCAGGCCAAGATCGAGGAGTTCACCACCCTCGATCTCAAACCCGCCGCCATCCACCAGATCGGCGTCGAGCAGGTGGCCAAGATTCACGACCAGATGCTGGCCACCATGAAGGAAACCGGTTTCAAGGGCGACTTCCCGGCCTTCCTGCACTTCCTGCACTTCCTGCGCACCGATCCGCGATTCTACGCCAAGACGCCGGAGGAACTGTTGTGGCGGGCGGCCTGGATCGCCAAGCGGTTTGACGGCAAAGCGGGGGAGTATTTCGGCTATCTGCCCAGGGCGCGCTTCGCGATCAAGCCGGTGCCGGCCGACATCGCCCCCTATTACACCTCGGGGCGCGGCGGCCCGGGGGTTTATCTGGTCAACACCTACGACCTGCCCTCCCGCCCGCTCTACAATCTGACCGCCCTCACCCTGCATGAATCGGCCCCCGGCCACGCGTTCCAAGGCGCCATCGCCCTGGAGCACAAGGACCAGCCGATGTTCCGCCAGAAGGTCTATATTTCGGCCTACGGGGAGGGCTGGGCGGTCTATTGCGAGAAGCTCGGCCTGGAGATGGGCCTCTACGACACCCCCTACGACCGGTTCGGCATGTTGACCTATCAGATGTGGCGCGCCGCGCGCCTGGTGGTGGACACAGGCATCCACAGCCAGGGCTGGACGCGCGAGCGGGCCCGGCAATATCTGCACGACAATACCGCCCTGTCCGACCACGAAATCGAGACCGAGGTCGATCGTTACATCTCCTGGCCGGGCCAGGCCCTCTCCTACTATCTGGGCCTGATGGCGTTCGAGGACGGGCGCGCCAAGGCGCAAAAGGCCCTGGGCGAGAAGTTCAACCTGCGCGCCTTCCACGACACCGTGCTGGAGATGGGCTCCGTCTCCCTGCCGGTGCTGAAAGACCGAATCAGCCGGTTCATCGCCGAAGGCGGAGCGGGACCCTATCCAGACATGGAATAACGCCGCCCCGGTCAAGGCGTGAATTGATATACGACCCCCAAGTCGTTGGCGCCGCCGTATTCGCCCGTCCCGTAGAGCGATCCCAGATGAAAGGTCGGGGTGGCGACAATGTCGCCGCCGTTGGGGCCGTTGAAATTGGCCAGCGTCGTATGGGTCCAGGCGCCGCCCGGCGTCGCCGGCGCCGTCAAGGCGAACACCGTGCCGCAATGGGTCGCGGCGCAGTTGCCGGTCCCACCCCGATTGGTCGAACCGTAGAACACGCCGAAGGTGTCGCGG
>JBDTIW010000120.1:0-11853 GCA_039936215.1 Caulobacteraceae bacterium
CTGGGCCAGCAGATCGCCATCCGCCACGATGGCGGCCGAACAGGCCCCCAGGCAGGTATCCAGCGCCAGGACGATCACGGCGGGGGGCGCCGGCGGGTGAGAGGATTGCGGATTTCCAACCGCATACCGCGTTGCGGCCGGACGCCCCCTCCACCGCTTCGCGGTCCCGCTCCCCCGCGAAGAGGCGCAGGGGAGGATTGAAGAGCCTCGACCTTCCCTGCTCCTCCCATGCGAGCGCAGCGAAGCGGGGGAGGTGGCGCGGCGCCCTCGCGCGCCGTGACAAAGGCGGCGTCCGCTTCTCGGCAAACCCCCGGCATCACGCCTAGACCGTCTGCTCCACCCGGGTCACTTCCGGCACATAGTGGCGCAGCATGTTTTCCACCCCGGCCTTCAGCGTCGCCGCCGACGAGGGGCAGCCGGCGCAGGCGCCGCGCATGTGCAGCCACACGACCCCGGTCTCGGCCTCGAAGCGCGAGAACAGGATGTCGCCGCCGTCCTGGGCCACCGCCGGGCGGATGCGCGAGTCCAGCAGGTCCTTGATCTCGGCCACGATCTGGGCGGTTTCGCCCTCGTAGAGGGTTTCCTGAACGACCTCCCCCTCGTCGTCGGTGATCAGGGGCGCGGCGCCGGTGAACTGATCCATGATCGCCGCCAGGATCGGCGCCTTGAGATGGGCCCAGTCGCGGTCGTCGGACTTGGTCACGGTCAGGAAGTCCTGGCCGAAGAAGACCCGTGTGACGCCGGTCAGGTCGAACAGGGCCTGAGCGAGCGGCGAGGCGCCGGCCTCCGCCGCGTCGCGAAATTCGCGGGTTCCGGCGGCGAGCAGTTCGCGGCCGGGCAGGAACTTGAGGACCGCCGGGTTGGGCGTGGTCTCGGTCTGAATGAACATGCGAACGGTCTCCGTAGCCTGTTAGATGGTCCCGGCGCGCGCCAAGTGCAAACCCCGGCGCTTCACCGGCGCGGCCAGAAGCCGACGACCTGCTGAGTCTGAGCCAGGATCGGCGCGGCGATGGCGCGCGCCCGCTCCGCGCCGTCGTTCAGGATCTTGTCGATCTGGCCGGGATCTGCCAGCAGGCGGCGCATATTGGCCGACACCGGGGCAAGCCGCTCGACCAGCAGATCGGCCAGGGCCGGCTTGAAGGCCTCGCCGAACCCCTGGCCGCCATAGTCGCCGAGCACCCGCGCCTTCGTCCGGCCGGCCAGGGCGGCGTAGATTCCCACCAGATTGTCGGCCTCGGGCCGGTCTCTTAGTTCCTCCTCGGTCTCCGGCAGCGGCAGAGGGTCGGTCTTGGCGCGGCGGATCTTGGCGGCGATGGCGTCAGCGTCGTCGGTGAGGTTGATCCTCGACTGGTCGGAGGGATCGGACTTGGACATCTTGGCCGTCCCGTCGCGCAGGGACATGACGCGCGCGCCGGGCCCCTCGATCAGCGGCTCCGTCAAGGGAAAGAAGCCGGGCGCGTCGAAGTCGTGGTTGAACTTGGCGGCGATGTCTCGGGTCAGCTCCAGGTGCTGCTTCTGGTCCTCGCCCACCGGCACGTGGGTGGCCTTGTAGATCAGGATGTCGGCGGCCTGCAGCACCGGATAGGTGTAGAGGCCGACGCTGGCCCGCTCCTTGTGCTTGCCGCTCTTTTCCTTGAACTGGGTCATGCGGTCGAGCCAGCCCAGGCGGGCGACGCAATTGAAGATCCAGGCGAGCTGGGCGTGCTCAGGCACGGCCGATTGCGGAAAGACGATCGCCTTTTCCGGATCGACCCCGGCGGCCAGGTAGGCGGCGGCGATCTCCCGTGTCTGGCCGGCCAGTAGGGCGGGGTCCTGCCAGGCGGTGATGGCGTGCAGATCGACCACGCAGAACAGGCATTCCATCTCGTGTTGCAGGGCGACGAACTTCACCAGGGCGCCCAGATAGTTGCCCAGGTGAAGGGCCCCGGACGGCTGGATGCCGGAAAGGACGCGGGGAATATGGGCGGGGGGCGCGGCGGCTCGATCGGTCATGGCGGGCTTATAGCGTCGGGAGCGGCGTGTTTGTCAGCCCCTGGGCGTGCGCGGTTTTGGGCGCGGCTCATTCCAGCCGCGCGCCGTACTCTCTTGGCGCCGATGGGCCGCACCCGTAGGGGCCTTGGCTGGGCTGGTTGAACAGCGAATGGGCGGGGCGGCCGAACTTTCCCGGCTCGGCCCAACCGTCGTCGTCCGACCATGCGCTCCAGTCGGGCGACAGGCCAAGATCGGCGCACAGGCGTTCGACGGTCTGGCGCAGGGGCTTGTCGGCCAGGTCCTCATAGGACTCGTCGTCCTCAAGGCGCTCGTCGAGGGCGTCGTAGCAGTCGTCCAGGGCTTCGTCGCCCTCGATCTCGGCGACGATGGCCTGGGCGACGACGGCCCGCACCTCATGCTCGGCCACTTGGCGAGACCGCGCCTTGGCCGCCTCGGCGCGGCGGATGGCCGCCTCGCGGCGGGAGGCTTCGGCGGTCGCTTCGCCCGCTTGCAGGGCGCGCAGGGTCTCGTCGGTCTTCATCTCCAGGGCCAGGGTCAGGCGGATGGCGCGGGAGAGCCGCTGGAAGGCGTCGGCCGGGTCACGGGCGGCGAGGGCAGGTTTGCAACCTGCATCGCTCGCCGCATCGACCCCGTCCGCCTCCGCCCGCCGCCCCAGCGCCCGCGCCAGGTCCATGCCGATCTGCGCCAGCTCTTCGAGCATGCGAAGTTGCCGCTCGGCGCGCAGGACGGAGGGTGACGCAACGGCGTCGTTGTCGCTCGCCAGATCGGCGGCGGGTTCGGGCGGGGCGGAAGGGAAGATCGTGTCGAGCATCGGCAGGATAATTGCATATTGCAATTCATTTGTCAAGAGGGCTCACGCCACCAAGAACCACGATTCGACGCTGACCCGCGAAGGACATGGGCGCGGCTCCCGCCGTAGCGCTTTAGGCTCTAGTTCCCGTGTGGGCGTAATTTGCGCGCCGCGTTCTCTAACGCCTCGAGCGTCACGAAGTGCGGGTGGATGTTGGACGCTGGAGTCGTGGGAGCGCCGCCGTGGGCGCCCGCAAGCGGCAAGCCGCCAAGTCCGGCAAGTTTCGCCCAGAACGCGGTGTGGTGGAAACTCTGGAACTTAATCGACATGTACGGAATTGCCGGGACAAACTCGTTCACATCTCCAACCAGCGGAAAATAGGGAAGCCAGAGGGGTGTGTCCCAATTGTTTGGTGAGCCGGTCCCCGAGAATTGCGTCCAGTAGTCGATCATCGTCGCGGAAAGTCGCCGCTCCCCGGGCTTGAGGGGCAGGAAGGTTCGGTTGAAGCTGTCGCCCAGGAACGGCAATTCGAACTCGTGGGCCGCTCCGTATGGGAACGATACCAGCGGCACGAAATCGTCCGGACAATGTTCATCGGCGAACTCGTAGGCGTACACGGGTGTCCCGAGCGCGAACAGGTCGTCGCTCACCACGGCTGTCGTGGCGAACGCCGCGTCGGTCGCGATGGCGGAAAACGCGAGGTCGGGGCTGGCGTAGTTCGAAAGCGGATACTTGGCCAGGACCTTGTTCGCGTCGGCGCCGTAGCCGACTTCATCGAGCGTGAGCTGTACGATTACCGGATACTCGGCGGCCGTCAGCGGACCGCCCGAGAGGTCGAAGAGCTCGGCCGTAAACAGACGAAATTCGTCGTGGTTGGTGCCCTGTACGATGGGGACACGGGTGTACTTCTGGGCCAGGAGCGCATCCAGCGGGGCCTGCGGCAGGATCGTGCCGTCGACGGTCAATCCCCCCGCGATCGCCGTGATGCCGCCGGGCGATGGCGCCGCCAAGATCTGCTTGACCGAAAGCGCGCGCAGGCAGGCGGTGTCGGCGGGGGCGCATCCTTCGTTCGTGGCGAACGCGTTGCCGTTGGTGAGCGCGGTCGAGAGCGTCTGGACGGTTTGGAAGACGTAGGAGCCGCTTTGGATGAGCGCGCTCTGGAAGAGGCCCTTCGATCCGGGAGAGACCAAGTGCGTCACCACGCTCGCCCCACCGGCGGACTGCCCGAGAATTGTAGTGTTCTTCGGATCGCCGCCGAACGCCGAGATGTTGGTCTGGACCCACTGAAGCGCCGTGCGCTGGTCCATGATGCCGTAATTCACCTGGGAATGCGGCTCCTTGCCGAGCCCGGTCGTGGCCAGAAATCCCAGGTAGCCGAGCCGATAGTTCAGCGTGACGACAACCCGGCCGTGCGCCACCCATTTGTCCGGATTATAGTCGTTGCTCTCCCCGACACTGAATCCGCCGCCATGAAACCAGACCATGACCGGCAGCTTCGCGTTGGGACGGGTGTTTTTGGGTGCAAAGACGTTGAGGTACAAACAGTCCTCGGTCGTGCTCGCAAACCCGGAAGAACTCGCGGTCTGTGGGCAGTGGTTGGCGAACCGGGTGGCGTCCAGCGTCCCCGACCAGGGCGTCGGCGCCTGCGGAGGCTTCCACCGAAGCGGCCCCACGGGCGGCGCGGCGTAGGGGATGCCGCGGTAGGCGTCCATGTCGCCGATCCTGCGGCCGGCGAGCGTCCCGGCGGGCGCCATCACGATCGGCTGGTCGCGGTCAACCGCGGCCGATGCGCCCTGAAGGGCGATCGGCGTTTGCGCGCCCGCGTTTGCAGGCGAGGCCGCGGCCGCGCAAGCAAGCGGACTTGCCGCGAGTAGAAGGCAGGCGAGGAGTGGGTGACGCTTCGCGATCATGACTCGCAGGCTCCAGCAAATGACAGATGGTCGTTTCCAATGTGACGGTTCCGTCGTCCGGTGGCAAGCGCCACTTCGGAGGGGTAGTGTCCTAATTTAACGAAGCGTGCGGCAAAGGGACGGAGGAGACCTCTTCGAATCCGAGTTGGGCTTTCATGTCCGCCACTACCGTCGCGCGATCCCAATCCGCCGGAGTGGAACAGTTCACTTGGCGCCCAGCCTTCTGAGCCGCGCAGACCCTCCCATTCCACGGCCGGTCATCCGACATTGGGCCGTGGATGGAAAATACCTTCTCGTCACGGTCCACAACCACCAAAGGAAAAGACTTGGCCATGTAGGCCCCCCTGTGATGTTCCGCCACGATGGCGGCCCTTACCGGCTCCAACGGCGACGCTATGGCTCCCATGTGTAGCACAGCGAAGAACCGCCGCCTCACCTATCGGCGGACTCGTGAAGCCGCGTAGCCTCAAAAAGAAGGCAAAGGGCCTCTGGGCAATGCGTCGAGCGGCTCGTCGAGATTGAAGCCGGGATCCGCAAATGCGCGGCGATGCTCCTTAACGCGAACAATCTCATAGTCGGACTTGAAGGCGCCGCTCGCGGTGCGGCGAGATGTCTCGACGACGTCGCAGACAAGAATATCCCCTTTGGAAAAGGACTCTTGGCTGGCGTCCACGCGCGACTGAAAGTCGTCGTCCGACATCTTGACCAGACGGGGTGACGCGCCGTCATTCAAACGCCATTTCTGGCCTCGTTTGAACGAAAGGGTCAAAATCGAAAACGGCTTAGTGTGTCGGCTTACAAATTCGTCGGGCGCCGTAGGCGTTTCCTTAAAGTAATCCCCCTCGCTTTTCTCAACTCGAGCCCCGTTGCTGGGCTCGCCGAGCGTCACGGCCTCTATTCCGTCTTTTTGAAGCGGCTCGGCCACCACCTTTTCAAAAGCGGCGCGGACGGCGGCATCGAGCGCGAGGCGCGCGACCATGTCGGGAACCTCAAATGAGTCGCCGTCCAATTGCATCGAAACAAATCCGGGTCTTGCCGGGATCACCCTATCCGGCCTCTTTCCCTTGAGACGACGAATCAGAGCAATCGCTCCGTCTTTCGCTGTAATACCCAGAAGGCCCAACAAGACAGCGGACGCTTGGACGTCTTGAGTCTTGAAGATGTTCCAAGCGCCCTTCACTCCGTCAACGGCGAGCGTAAGCCAAATCTCAAAGCATGCATCTTTGATCGATTGCACGCGGACAGTGATCTCGGCGGCATCGCCATCGACGACCCGGCCCGCAGCCTTGAGGAGTTGAGCCATCCCCATCAGCGCGGGCGCTAGATCGGCGATATCCATCGCGCCATCGCGAACGGCGTCGCCGTCGTAGGCGAGGCGGAAGGCGGCTTCGCTCATAAGGCGCGCCATATCATGGCCTGCGACGGCTTCCCATTCGCTGACTATAGCGGGTGTCGGGGTGTTTGGCGCCTACTATTTTGGGCCTTTTTGGGGAGGGTGCATGGTTCACTCCCGCGTTTTGAATCCCCACGCGATCCAGCGCCACAGCGCTATGAGGCCATACACAAGCAGCCACCCCAGCGGGATCGGAATGAGCGTGACCGCTGCAACGGTTGACCAATGACCCCGCATCGCTTTCGGCCAGTCACTGGCGAACGCTCTGTCACAGGCGGCGAAATCGGAATTGGACCCTTCGCAGCTACCATATGTGGCCAACACCAAAGCGCCGCGCCCCTTCACATCCTCGCCGCTGACCCAGAATCCTCCGCAAATAGTCCAGACAATTGACAGGACCACGCCGATCCGTTGCCACCCATTGAGGCGCAGTCTCACCTTGGCGGAGCCCTGGACTTTGACTCCGGCGCGGGCTTGTGCGGCTTGCGCGGTGTCGCCAACGCGCTCTTGATCGCCCGCTCAAAGCGCTTCTGGGCGCCGGGTTCATCTTCGGGAAGGGGTTTTTCGGTCATGGCACCACGCAAGAAGGATGATCCGCCATACTATCCTCTCGGCTTCGTGAGCGGGAGTGCCGAAATCCGCGAATGGTTTCCATTGGAAGCGGAACTGCTTGGAACCTTCGTCATAATCTGGAATCGGCATGAAATGCGTCTTCGCCAAGCCTTCGTTAAGCTGACGGGAGCGAGGAGCAAGACGCTCATCGGCGCAATCTGGGATCGGCAACCGACGCACCAAGCGAAACGCGCGCTTCTCTCTCTCGCGCTCCGAAACGTAAAACTGAATGAGAAACAGCGCCAATTGCTCGAACTGTCGATAGATCGAAGCAAGACGATTGCTGACGGCCGAAACGACCTGATTCACGCGGAGTATGTCATGTCCGCGCGGCACGAAATGCTCGCTAAAGTGAGTTCGCCAAATTCAACAAAGCCCCCTCGCTATCGAAGGGTCACGGCAAAGGACCTTGAACGCGCTATTGACGAACTTGAACAGGTGGCGGCCATCACCGACGCGCTGAATTTGGAGCTTGCCGATCCTGCCGGCGCGCTCCGGGCCGAGACGAGGCGGCTCGCTGATGAAATGCTCGCCAAACGTTTGCCACCGCCTCCTCAAAATCAACAAAGCGGTTCTCGCCCTCGGTCTGCCCACCGAACGCGCGCACAAGCGCATAAACCCCCGCATCAATCATAGCGGGGGGTGGGAGCGCCGGCCCGTCGCGAATCACCTTTATCCATAGCGTCCGTTCCGTCAAGTATATAGTTCCCAAACTCTTGCTCGTCATTCCTACCTATGTTGACAGTGTTGTATCGGTTCGCGTCATCTCGGCGCGGCAACCGGCGCGCGGAGAAGTAGGTCAGTATCGCCAAAGGTGCGATGATGAAAGACGAGTATGATTTTTCGAAGAGCGAGCGTGGCGAGTTCTATCATCCCGCCGCGCCGCTCACCCCGCCCGTCCATCTGGATCGCGAGGTTCTGGGATACCTGTCCAAACGCGCGGTCGCCCAGGGACTTCATTGAGCGCGCTGGTGAACCGCTTGCTGAAGAAGGATATCGTGTTGATCGAAACGACTAGATCCCAAAGAGCTCGAGTGTGCGCCGGCGGGCGAGGTCGGCGCTGGCGGCGTTGTGCCGGGCCGGATCCTCGTTGTTGAAGCCGTGGCCGGCGTCGTCATAGATATAGACCGGCAGACCGGGATTCGCCGATTGCACGGCGGCCTTCACTTCGTCGGCCGGGATGCCGGTATCGAGCCGGCCCAGATGGACGATGGTCGGACACTTTGGCGTGAGGTCGGCATTGGCCTTGACGAGGCTCCCGTAGTAGCTCGAAGCGCCGGAAAGGCCATCGAGCTTGCCGGCCGCCAGCCAGGCCAGCGAGCCGCCGTAGCAGTAGCCGACGATGAACACCTTGCCTCGCGGGCTGAGATAGTCGCGGCAGGCGGCGATGTCGGCCAGGGCCTGGTCCAGCGGCGTGGCGCGGGCGTGGGCGACGCCGGCGGTCATGCCAGCCTGGTCGTGGCCGGCCAGAAAACCCCGCTCGCGGCGGTCGAACAGCGACGGCGCCAGGGCCTCGTAGCCCAGCGACGCCCACTGATCCGCGTCCCGGCGGACATGCTCGTCGAGACCGAAAATCTCCTGCACCACGACGATCCCGCCCTTGCGTTCGGTCGCCGGCGTGGCGTGATAGGCGCCAAAGGCGAAGCCATCGGCCGCCGTGCTCTTGATCTGAATCATGTCGCCCATGCTTTGGTCTTTCTGACTTGCTTCATACGTTGAACCGGAAATTCATCACGTCACCATCGCGCACGACATAATCCTTGCCTTCCGAGCGCATCCTGCCCGCCTCCCGCGCGCCGGCCTCGCCGCCGAGGGCCACGTAATCGTCGAAGGCGATGGTTTCGGCGCGGATGAAGCCCTTCTCGAAATCGGTGTGGATCACCCCGGCCGCCTGCGGGCCGGTGGCGCCGACGGGAATTGTCCAGGCGCGGGCCTCCTTGGGTCCGGCGGTGAAATAGGTGCGAAGGCCCAGGAGGGCGTAGGCCTCGCGGATCAGGCGATCGAGGCCCGGTTCGGCGAGGTCCAGGGTTTCCAGAAACTCGGCGCGCTCGGCGGGATCGAGCAGGGCGATTTCGCTTTCGATCTTGGCCGAGATCACCACCGACTTGGCCCCGTCCCGGGCGGCGCGCTCGGCGACCAAGGTGGAGAGGGCGTTGCCGTGCCCGGCGGACTCCTCGTCCACGTTGCACACATAGAGGGCCGGCTTGGCGGTGAGCAGTTGCAGCATCCGCCAGGCCTTGGCGTCGTCGTCGCCGATCTTGGCGGCGCGCGCCGGGCGCCCGGCATTCAGTTGTTCAAGGGCAAGCGTGGCCAGCCGCAGGGCGAGGCCGCTCTCCTTGTCGCCGCCCTTGGCGCGCTTTTCCAAGGCCGCGAGACGCTTTTCCAGGCTCTCGAGATCGGCCAGCATCAGTTCGGTGTCGATGATGTCGAGGTCCGAAAGAGGATCGATCCGCCCTTCCACATGGGTGACATCGTCGTCCTCGAAACAGCGGGCCACCAGGGCGATGGCGTCGCAGTCGCGAATGTTGGCGAGGAACTGATTGCCGAGCCCCTCGCCGTTGGAGGCGCCGCGCACCAGGCCGGCCACATCGACAAAGGTGATCCTGGCCGGAATGATCTCCTTGGACTTGGCGATCGCCGCCAGGGCGTCCAGCCGAGGTTCGGGCACCGCCACCTCGCCGACATTGGGGTCGATGGTGCAGAACGGATAGTTGGCCGCCTGCGCCGCCGCCGTCTGGGTGAGGGCGTTGAACAGGGTCGACTTGCCCACATTGGGCAGGCCGACGATGGCGACTTTCAGGGCCAATGGAAAACTCGCGCCGGGGTTCTTTTGAGAAAGCGCGCGACCTAGCACGTTGGAGGGCGCATGGCGGCGATTTATTTTGGCGACCGGCGGCGCCTCGCGCCTCTACTCCACCGGGTTGACCAGCGGCTGGCCGGCGAAGAAAAGCCGCAGGTTTTCGCGGGTCAGGGCCATCATCTTGGGAATGGCCCCGGTCGTGGCCCCGGCGGTGTGCGGGGTCAGCACGGTGTTTGGCACCCCCTCCCAACGCCCCGCCGGGGTGGGTTCGCTCTCATAGACGTCCAGGGCGGCCATGCCGAGGCGCCCGTCCTTCAGCGCCGCGATCAGGGCGTCCTCGTCGACGATCTGACCGCGCGACACATTGACCAGCAGGCCGTGGGGGCCAAGGGCGTCCAGAACCGGCGCGCCGATCATGCCGCGGGTCTCCTCGCTGGCCCGGCAGGCGATCAGGAGGATGTCGCTTTGCGTCGCCAGGGCCCGCAGACTCCCGGCCCTCGGCCAGGGCGCGTCCGGCTTCTCGCGCGGGCCCCACCAGGCGATCTGAAGCCCGAAGGCCTCGCCGCGCCGGGCCGCCGCCTCGCCGATCGCCCCCAGGCCGACGACGCCGAGCCGCCGGCCGCTTAAGGAAGGGGTGTGCATCTTATCCGATGAGGTCCAGCCACCGGCCCGCAAGGTCCGGTCGCCGTGGACGATCCGCCGCCAGGCGGCCAGGATCAGACCCATGGCGTGGTCGGCCACGTCCTCGTGGTTGACCCCCGGCGAGTGGCTGACCTTCAGGCCCCGCGCCAACGCCCACGGCACGTCCAGGCCGTCGTAACCGGCGGTGAAGAAGGCGATCAGGCCCAGATTGGGCAGGCGCTCCACAAGCGCCTTGTCGACCGGAAATTCGCCGGCCACCACCAGGGCGCGGATGACGTTCACCGCCTCCACCGGCGGGCCTTCCCAGAACCGCCAGACGGTGAACTCCGGCTCCAGGAAGGCGGTCAGCGGGGCCAGATGCGGCTGGACGATGAGCAGGGCCGGCTTGGACGTGGGCATGCTTGACGCCTCGGCGATCGGTCGGCGCCTCATAGACCCTTCGCCGAGGGCTTGACCAGACGGTGCGCGGCGGAGATCAGTTCTTGACAGACAATCGCAACGAATTCGTATTGTGAGTCGTTGAAGCTTGACCGACGGCCCTTCCGCCGTCTCCGATGGAGATACACTCAAGATGAACGCCAAGATTTTGATCGCGGGCGTGGCCGCCATCGCGCTCGCCGCCGGCGGCGCCTCGGCCGCGACCCACCGGCACCACCACCACTGGAGGAGCCACCACTCCGCGTACTGGATGCATCACCACCACATGCGGATGCATCGGATGCATCACATGAGCCATATGGCCCGCGCCTCGAGCGTCTACGCCGAGCCGGCCCAGCCGATTCCCTACGGCCAGCTCGACAGCTATCTGAGCGGGCGTGGCGGCGGCGGCCAGTCGATGTCGTCCGGGGCCATGGCCGAGCCCACCGAAGCCCCGGCCGCGCCCGAGGCGGCCATGGCGCCCGCCGCGCCGGACGCGATGCCGGCTCCGCCGCCGCCGCCGCCGCCGACGCGACCGAACTAGAACGCGCAAAGCCTCCCTCTCCCTGGCGGAGAGGGAGGCGCCGGCCTAGTCTTCCAGCACCGCGTAGGCCGGCAGGGTGAGGAACTCCTGGAACGCCGGCGCGAGGCTCATGTCGGAAAACAGCGCGATGGCCTCCTCGAACCGGCCGGTATCGAGGGCCTTGGGCATGGCCGCCTCCAGCGCCGCCATCTCCTCTTCCAGCACGGCCGCGAACAGGTCGCTCGTCACCACGCGGCCGTCGTCCAGCGCCGCGCCGTGCGCGATCCACTGCCAGATCTGGGCGCGGGCGATCTCGGCGGTGGCGGCGTCCTCCATCAGGTCGTAGAGCGGCACGGCGCCGCGGCCACGCAGCCAGGCCTCGATATATTGGACCCCGACCCGGATGTTCTCACGCAGGCCGTGTTCGGTGCGCGCCCCGTCGTGGACCTTCAGCATGTCCTCGCGTGACACCGAAACATCGGCGCGAAGTTTGCCCAACTGATTGGCCGCCGGCATCAGCCGGTCGAACACCTCCATGGCCACCGGAACCAGGTCGGGGTGGGCGACCCAGGTGCCGTCGTGGCCGTCGCCGGCCTCGCGCTCCTTGTCGGCGCGGACCTTGGCGAAGGCCGCTTGGTTGGCCGCCGGATCGCCCTTGACCGGGATCTGGGCCGCCATGCCGCCCATGGCGAAGGCCCCGCGCCGGTGGCAGGTCTGGATCAGTTTCAGCGAATAGGCGCGCAGGAACGCCGCGCCCATGCCCATCACCGCCCG
>JBDTIW010000121.1:0-11661 GCA_039936215.1 Caulobacteraceae bacterium
GCTGCGCTTGATCTGCGGACGAAGGTTGAGAGGCTGTTTGCAAAATCGGCTCGTTGGGATTCCCGCATGAGGCGGTTCATGATTCAAGCTCTGGATGTGGACAGAGCAGAGCCGTGGCCGGATGGCCCATATCGCCAGGAAGACGAAGCGATACCCGTCTGATTTGACGGACGAGGAGTGGGAGCTGATCGCGCCGTTGATGCCCAAGCCGGGGCGGCGGGGTCGCCCACGCGAGGTGGAGTTCCGCGAGGTGATCAACGCGGTGCGTTATCTGGTGCGCTCGGGCTGCGGCTGGCGGATGCTGCCGGTGCATTTCGGATCCTGGCGGACGGTTTACGGCTGGTTCCGGGAGTTGGCGCGTCGCTTCCAGTTCCAGACCATCCACGACTTGGCGCTGATGACCGATCGCGAGCGGGCGGGGCGCGAGGCCAGCCCTTCGGCGGCGGTGATCGACAGTCAGTCGATCAAGGCTCCTCAAGGCGAAACAAGGGGTTACGACGCCGGCAAGAAGATCGTCGGGCGCAAGCGCCACATCGCGGTGGACACCGACGGACGGCTTCTGATGGTGAACATCACGCCCGCCGACATTTCCGACAGCGCCGGCGCCCAGACGATCCTCGACGGAATTCGCAAGCGCTGGCCCTGGGTCAAGCATCTGTTCGCCGACGGCGCCTACGACCGACTCAAGCTCATGGACAAGGCCGCTTACCTCGAATTCGTCATCGAGATCATCCGAAGGTCCGACGACCAGAAGGGCTTCGAGGTTCTACCTCGCCGATGGGTGGTCGAGCGAAGCTTCGGCTGGATGACCCGATGGCGCCGACTCGTCCGTGACTACGAGGCTCGTCTCGACGTGTCCGAGGCGATGATCCTCGTCGCCATGGGCGGCAATCTGCTTCGCAGAAACGCCCACCCGTGACTTTCCAAACGGACTCTGAGCGCTACGCCAGGTCGACACGACAGCGATTGGAGCCGCCGACCGTTGCAGGCCTAAGACGGGGTGAAAAATTTGCCGTTCGGGTTCTTCCATTCCGCGCGGGGTGGGATCGGCTCATGCGTATCCCAGTGCTCCGCGATCTTGCCGTCCTCGACACGGAACAGGTCGTGGTAGGCCAGGGGCCCACCACCGTAGGTCCCTTCGCTGGCGGTCAGGACGAAGTTGCCTTCCCCGAGCACCATGTGTATGCGCCCATGGCTGGACGAAATCCCCGCCTTCGCGCGCGCCGCGAACCCCGCTGCAAGGCCTATGAGGCCGTCGGCGATTTCGGGATTGTGCTGGATGTAGCCTTCGCCGTTCCCGGCGAAATAGCCGACCAGCTTTTCCGAGCGATGGTGGACGAGGATGTCATCGACGAAGCCGCTGACGAGCGCCTTGTTGGCCTCGGTCTTGTCGAGGTCTTTCACCTCGGTCTGACCGTCGATCATCGAATGACCGCTCGGGTTCGGACCTGCCATCTCCTGGAGGTTGTCCCAATGCTCCACGATCTTGCCGTTCTCAAAACGGAAGATGTCGAAGCCGATCTTGGGACCGAAGAAGTCGTAGTCCGTATGCGAGAACACGTAGTCGCCGTCCTGGAAGACGCGCACCGTGTTCACGCGCGCGGAGCCTTTCGGAAGAGCTTGCAAAAGCGCACCGAAGCCAGCGAGGCCGTCAGCCGCGCCGAGATTGTGCTGGATGTACTTCTCGGGATTGATCGAGGCGATGGGCTCCGGAGCGCCTGTCTCGATAGACTTGAGAAGGTCGACCACTTCTTGTTTTTGAGAGGACATTGGAGTCGCCAGCTAGGGTTTAGGGGGAGTCGCGACGCCGGCGCCCAACATGCTGATGGACCGTAGGGCGATCTGGTCATTGAAGAACGACACGGGTTCGTCGTCGCAAGCCGCGCCCAGGGTGTAAAGCAGCGGCAGATAGTGTTCGGGTGTCGGGATCGATTGCCGCGCATCCCGACCCAGCGCCGGATAGTCGATGAGCGGCTGCCAATCGTGATCGGCGATGGCTTTTCGAACCACGTCGTTGAACCGCACCGCCCAGTCATAGGGCTGCGCACCTTTGTCGAAATCCGCGGCGCGAAGGTTGTGAACGACATCGCCTGACCCGGCGATGAGCACGCCTTCGTCGCGAAGATCGCGGAGACGGCGGCCGAGGTCATAGTGAAAGCTGGGCGGCTTCGTCCGGTCGATACTGAGCTGCACGACTGGCACGTCAGCCTTCGGAAACATGTGTCGCAGCACGGACCAGGCGCCGTGATCCAAACCCCAATCCTGATCCCGCACGACGTCGAGAGGCGCAAGCAGATGGGCGGCGCGTTCCGCAAGCCATGGCTCGCCGGGCGCTGGATACGTGATCTCATAAAGAGCTTCGGGGAAACCGTAGAAATCGTGGATCGTGCGGGGAGCCTTCATCGCCGTGACAGCGGTCGCGTCGATGTACCAATGGGCTGAGATCACCAGTACCGCACGCGGCTTGGGCAGCGTTTCCCCGAGCTGACGCCAAGCGTCCGCGAAGGTCCCACCCAGCGCTTCCATCGGGCTTCCATGACCAAGGAAAATCGTCGGCAGTCTCGGCTCAAGCTCGCTCATGTGCCTCCCTTCGTGGGCATTGGGTTGTGATCAGGACGGGCGGTGCCGACGGCGCTTCGGGCCGCCGGCCCGCGCGGCGCCTCCCTATTTGGCGAGGCCGATCTGCCGCATGAAGCTGGCGTTGTCCCAGAAGAGGTATTCTTCATCCATCACGCCATTCTTCCAGTGCCCCACCGTGGACATCGTGAGCTTGAAGGTCTTGCCGGTGGGCGTGATCGGCCCGTTGGGCGTCTGCATCGGCTTGGAGAAAGTGCCTTCCATCACGCCCACGACGGAGGTCCATTCCCCGGACTCGATCTTGACCGGATGCTGCTTGATCCGGGTGTCAGGCGCGAAGACGAACTGCGGCTTCAGCTCCGCGATATGCGCGGCAAGCCCTTTCGTCGTGTGCCCGTCGGGGTAGTGGACCAGGATGTCGGGGCTGTGGTTCTCCTTGAACCGCTCCCACTTCTGGTTGGTGTAGATGTCGAAGTCGAGCGTATCGAATTTCTTCAGATGCGCCTGCCCGATGCGCTCCGCTGTCTGATAGCGGGTAAGGGTCTCGGCGTCGGTCGGCGGGGCGGAATGCGCCATCGTCGCCGCCGCGCTCAGAGCGACGGCGAAAGACATACCGGGCAGTGCGTTTTTCCGGATGCTCATTTGACTTCTCCTTCCGTGATGGGGCCTCCGGCCCGCTGTTTGGATATCGCCGGTCTGTTGTTGAAGTAGATATACATTTCGACCGCTGTCCCGGCTACCGATTGTATTTCGTGCGTCGAGGTTCAGCGGTGGTTCTGCTGCTTTGCGGCGCAGATAAGAGAACGCAGGCGCGGGACATCAGGCGCGCCATGGCGCTGGCGGCGGAGATGGAGGACCGGACATGATCAAGACAGAACCGTTCCATGCGGGGCGCTACCTGACCACGCCGCCGGCTCAGGCGGAACGCCTCGACGACGCCCTTGCCAGCGGCGACGCGGCCTATGTCGCTCACAGTCTGGGTGTCATCGCCCGCGCGCTCGGCGTGACGCTGGGCGCGGAGGTCGAACCGGCCCCCTGATCGGAGGGGCCGGCGCGACCCCTCATCCGGCCCCGCGGGCCACCTTCTCCCGCGAGCGAGAAGGGCGACGCGGGAAGGTCTTCTCCCGTCGCCGACGGAGAACGGATGTTGACGCTCCGCCATGCAAGCCGATTGACCGCGAGCCTCGGTTGGGCTTCCCTCCCTATCGGGAGGCCTGCCAATGAACCGGAGTTGGGCGGCGGCGGCGATCGCGGCGCTGGTGGTGGGGTTCGGCGGCGGATTCCTGGCCGCGCGGGGGATCGACGGCGGGTTTGCCGGCCATGCGGGGGCGCAAGCGAGCGCCGGCGTCGGCGCGTGGTCGCTGTTCGGCAAACCGCGGGCGGCAAACGCGCCCCGGCGGGGGCTCGCCAAGCCGGACGGGTTCGCGGTGTGGAAGACCCGGCTGGACACCGCCGGCGCCCAGCCCCTGGCCTGCATCGAGCTGACCCGGCCCCTCGATACGGCCAAGGCCTACGGCGATTTCGTGCTGGTCTCGCCCGAGCTCGATCACGCCCCGGCGGTGACCGCGCGCGGCGACGAGCTTTGCCTGGGCGGCGTCGGTTTCACGGGGCGGCGGATCACCCAGCTCAAGGGCCTGCCCGCCAAGAGCGGCGAGACACTGAGCCAGAACGCCGATGTGGATTTCACTTTCGGCGACAAACCGCCCTACGTCGGCTTCGCCGGCGAGGGGGTGATCCTGCCGCGCGAGGATTCCGACGGCGTCGGCATCGAGACCCTCAATGTGACCCGCCTCGCCGTCGAGGTGTGGCGGGTCGCCGACCGCAACCTGGTCCGCAAGTCGATCGCCGCACCGGCCCCCACCGCCGAGGGCCAGTACGCCGACGATTACGGCGACGACAGTCCCGACGACGAGGGGCGCATCGTCTGGAAGGGCCTGGTGTCCGTGACCGGCCCGGCCGGCGCCAAGGCGACCACCGTCTTCCCCCTGGGCGCGGTGCTCAAGGACATGCAACCGGGCGGCTATGTGATCAAGGCCCGCGACGCCTCGGACGGCCGGGCCTTGGACGACAAGGGCGACGACGACGCCAAGCCCGCCCAGGCGCGGCGCTGGGTGATGTTCACCGACATGGCCCTGATCGCCTACAGCGGTTCGCGGTCGCTGGACGTGGTGGCGCGATCGCTGAAGACCGCCAAGACCCTGGGCGGCCTGCCGGTCGCCCTTCTCGCCAAGGACGGCGAGACCCTGGCCAGTACGCGCACCGACGCGTCCGGCCGCGCCGCCTTCGCTCATGCCCTGTTGGGTGGCGAGGGCGCGAACGCGGCCAGGATGGTCATGGCCTATGGGCCGCGCGGCGATCTGGCCGTGCTCGACTTGGACCGCGCCCCGGTGGACCTTTCCAAGCAGGGGACCGGCGGGCGCGATCCGGCCGCGGCCCCTGATGACCTTACAGCCGGGCGCACCACCAAGAGCGACATCGACGCCTACCTCTACGGCGACCGCGGCATCTATCGCCCGGGCGAGCGGGCCCACCTCACCGCCCTGGTGCGCGACCGCGATTCCAAGGCGCCGGGCGAGCGCAAGGGGTTCATCGTCGTCAAGCGCCCTTCGGGCGTGGAGTTCGCCCGCTACGTGTTCGCCAACACCGGCGGTGGGGCGGTTCTGGCCGACGTCGATCTGCCCAAAAGCGCGCCGCGCGGCCACTGGAGCGCGGAGGTGCACATCGACGGCTATGACGAGGCGGTGGGCGACGCCTCGTTCGCGGTGGAGGACTTCGCTCCCCAGCGCCTGGCGGTGACCGTGGGCGGGCGTTCGGAGGTTCCGGTGGGGGCGGGCGAGACCCGCGCCGTGGATGTGACGGCCCGTTTTCTCTATGGCGCGACCGGCTCGGGCCTGAAGACCCAGGGCGAGGCCCGCGTGCGCCTCGATCCCGATCCCTTCCCCGCCTGGCCCGACTATCGGTGGGGCGACGAGGTGAGACCGTTCGCCGAGAAGTTCGTGGAACTCGGCTCGACGGTCACCGACGGGGCGGGCCGCGCCAACCTGGTCTTCGCCGCCGCTCAGGCCGGCCAGAGCGCCGATCCCCTGATCGCCGCCGTCACCGCCTCGGTGTTTGAGCCGGGCGGCCGGCCGGTCCGCCAGGGCCTTACCCTGAAGGTTCGGACCAAGCCGCTCTATCTGGGCGTCAAGGTGGACCAGGGGCCGGCCTCGGGCGATCGCGCCCCGGCCATCGGCCTGGACGTCATCGCCGTGGACGCGGCCGGCCGGCGGGTCGCGGCGAGCGGCGTCACCTACGCCCTGATCGGCGAGAACTGGAACTATGACTGGTTCCAGCAGGACGGCCGCTGGCAATGGCGGCGCACCAGCCGCGACACGGTGGTGGCCAGGGGCGCCCTGGATATCGCCGCCGGCGCGCCGGCCCGCCTGACGCGGCGCCTGGGCTGGGGCGACTATCGGCTGGAGCTCGACGGGGCGGGCGGGGTCCGGACGGTCCGCCGGTTTTCGGCCGGCTGGGGCGGGACGGGGGGCGACGCGGAAGCGCCCGATTTCGTGCGGGTGAGCGCCGGCGCGAAAGTCCACGCCCAGGGCGACACGGTGGAGATCGCCATCAAGGGCCCCTACGCTGGCGAGGCGCAGGTGGCTGTGGCCACCGATCGACTGATCGACTTCAAGACCCTGACCGTCAGCGCGAACGGCGCCGTGGTCCGCCTCAAGACCACCGCCGCCTGGGGCGGCGGTGCCTATGTGCTGGTCAGCCTCATACAGCCGCGCGATCCGGTGGCCACGCCCCTGCCGCGCCGGGCCCTAGGCCTGGTCTATGTGCCCCTCGACCCGGGGAGCCGGCGCCTCACGGTGGACATCGGCACGCCGGCCAAGATCGATTCGCGGGCGCCGGTCAGCGTTCCCCTGACGGTGCGCGGCCTGGGCCTGGGCCAGGGCGCCTATGTCACGGTGGCGGCGGTGGACGAGGGCATATTGGCCCTCACCCGATTCGAGAGCCCCGATCCTGTCGCCTGGTATTTCGGCAAGCGGGCGCTCACCGTGGACTACCGCGACGACTACGGACGGCTGATGGACGCCAATCTCGGCGCGCCGGCCAATGTAGATTTCGGCGGCGACGAGGTGGGCGGCCAGGGCCTGACGGTGACTCCGATCAAGTCGGTCGCCCTGTGGTCGGGGGTGGTCAGGACCGGGCCCGGCGGGCGCGTCACGGTGACCCTGCCGCCGGGGGATTTCAACGGTGAGCTGCGGATCATGGCGGTGGCGTGGACCGACACGGCGGTGGGCTCGGCCGCGAAGCCCCTCACCGTGCGCGAACCGGTGGTCGCCGATCTCAATCTGCCCAGGTTCCTCGCCCCCGGCGACCGGCCGATGGCGACCTTGGAAATCCACAACGTCGAGGGCCGGGCCGGCGACTACCTGGCCCTGACCTTCGCGTCCGGCGACATCGTGGCCAGCTTCAGGCAGGTGTTCCGCCTGCTGGTCGGCCAAAGGATCGCCGAGCATATCCCGTTCCTGGCTCCGAACCGCACGGGCGTGGGCCAGGTCGGCTTCGTGGTCAGCGGGCCGGCCTTTTCCACCACCAAGACCTATCCCATTCAGACGCGCCTGGGCTGGGGGCCGGTGACGCGGGCGGTGAGCGAGCTCCAGCGGCCGGGCGAGGCCTTCACCCCCGCCCCCGCCCTGCTGGCCGGCCTGGCGGCCGGAGATGTGGAGTTGCAGGTCAGCTACTCGCCGTTCAAGGGCTTCGATCCGGCCGCCGTGGCGCTCGGCCTGTCGCGCTATCCCTATGGGTGCACCGAGCAGCTGGTCTCCACCGCCTATCCCCTGCTCTACGCGGCCGAGGTTTCCAGTGACCCGAGGCTAGGCCGGGGCCTGGGCGAGGCGGTGGGCAAACTGCTGGACCGCCAGAGCCTGGACGGCGCCTTCGGCCTGTGGCGGGTGGGCGACGGCGAAGCCGATCCGTGGCTGGGCGCCTATGTCACCGACTTCCTGGTCGACGCCAAGGCGCGCGGCGCGCCGATCCCGGCGGCGGCGCTCGACAGGGCGCTGGGCGCCATGCGCCAGGTCAGCCGGCCCGACGGCTTCGCCCCGGTCGCCTATCGCATGACCTATCCAGATGCGTGGGGCGGCAGGGACGGCGCCAAGGCGCGGACGGCGGCCATCCGCTCGCGCGCCTCGGCCTACGCCCTCTATGTTCTGGCCAAGGCCGGCCGCGGCGACCTGCCGCGCCTGCGCTGGTGGCACGACGTGCAGATGAAGAGCGAGGCTTCGCCCTTGGCCAAGGCGCAGATCGGCGCGGGACTGGCCGTGATGGGCGATCACGCCCGCGCTCGCTCGGCGCTTCGAGCGGCGGTGGCGTCCCTGGGCTACAAGGATACGGAAGACTGGTACCAGAGTCCCCTGCGCGATTTGGCCGGGACGATCGCCCTGGCCTATGAGGCGGGGGAATCGGGTATCGCCCGCGGCCTCCAGGCGCGCCTGGAGGGGACGGTCGCCGAGCCGGACCACCTCAACACCCAGGAGGCGGCGGCGCTGTTGCGGGCGGCTCATTTCATGCTGGCCGCCGCCGGGACCATCCGCGTGGAGGGGACCGGCGCCACGGCCCTGGCCGCGACCGCCGGCGCGCCGCGTTGGGCGGTGGGGCGCCTGGCCGCCGCGCGCTTCGTCAACCGGGGGACCGGGGCCCTGTGGCGGACGGTGAGCGTGCGCGGCACGCCGTTGGCGGCCCCGGGCGCCTCGGCGAGCGGCCTTGCCGTGGCCAAGAGCTATTTCACCATGAGCGGGGCGCCGGCGAATCTGGCCGCCGTGAAGCAGGGCGAGCGCCTGGTCGTTCGCCTTTCGGGCCGCTCGCTGCAGGGGCGCACCCTGGCCCTGGTGGTGAACGACGCCCTGCCGGCCGGCTTCGAGATCGAAACCACGCTCGGACCCGCCGACGCCGAGGACGGGACGGCGAGCGGACCGTTCAAGTTCCTCGGCAAGCTCACCGAGGCCGACGTCCAGGAAAGCCGCGACGACCGCTATGTGGCAGCCCTCGCCCTGCCCAGAAACAAGCCGTTCGCCTTCGCTTATGTGGCGAGGGCGGTGACGCCGGGCGCCTTCTTCCTGCCCGGCGTCCAGGCGGTGGACATGTACCGCCCTAGCCTTTCGGCCCGCTCGGCGGGAGGGCGGCTGACGGTGGCGCCGGCGGGGTGACTTCACCGTTCCCCACCCGTCTTCTCGCTTCGCTCGAAGCCACCCTCCCCATAAGGGGGAGGGACAGACAGCGAAGCCGGCAGGGTGGGGAACGCCGCCGCGCCGCGTTGCCGAGCCGCCTCACCCTGGCCCTGATCGCCCTGGTGGCGCTGGAGGCGACGCTCCTTACCCTCGACGCCGCCTTTCCGCCGGACCTGTCGCGCGCCGAGCGGTCCTCGCCGGTGGCGCTGGACAGGCATGGGGCGTGGCTTCGGGCCCTGCCGGTGGAGAACGGGCGCTGGCGCATCCGGGCCGATCTGGATCGCACCGACCCGGTCTTTCTGGCCCGCCTGGTGCGGATCGAGGACGCGCGGTTCGCCTGGCACGGCGGGGTCGATCCGCTGGCGGCGGCGCGCGCCGTCCTGGCCTTGGCGGCGCACGGACGGCTGACCTCGGGGGCCTCGACCCTGACCATGCAGACCGCCCGCCTGCTCGAACCGCGCCGCCGCACCCTTCTGGCCAAGCTCGTCGAGACGGTCCGCGCCGTCCAACTGGAGGCGCGGTTTTCCAAGCGCCAGATTCTGGCCCTCTATCTGACCCTGACTCCCTATGGCGGCAATCTGGAGGGGGTGCGGGCCGCGTCCCTGGCCTGGTTCGGCCATGAACCCCAGAGCCTGACCGACGGCGAGCAAGCTCTGTTGATCGCCCTGCCGCAGTCGCCGGAGGGTCGCCGGCCCGATCGCCATCCGGCGGCGGCGCGGATCGCCCGCCGTGCGGTGCTGGCCAAGATGGTCCGCGCCGGGCTGATCGAGGCGGGGCAGGCGGCCGAAGCTGAGGCCGAGCCCCTGCCCCGCCGGGCGCCCTTTCCCACCCTGGCGTGGCGGGCCGCCGGCGAGTTGGCGCGCGCCGCGGTGCCTGGCCAGGCCTCGGTGGTCACCACCCTCGACGCCGATCTTCAGCGGTCCCTGGAGCGGCTGGCCGCCCGCGCCGCGGCGGCGCAGGGCGCGGCGGCCCAGGTCGCCATCCTGGCGGTGGAGATCCGAGGCCGGGCGGTGCGCGCGGCGGTGGGCTCGGCGGGCCTGGGCCGGCCCGGCGGCTGGATGGACATGACCCGCGCCCTGCGCTCGCCCGGTTCGGCTCTGAAGCCGCTGATCTACGGATTCGCCTTCGATGACGGGGTGGCCGCGCCGGACACCCAGATCGAGGACGCCCCGCGCCGGTTCGCCGACTATCAGCCGGAGGACTTCGACCGCGTCTTCCACGGCCCGGTGACCGCCCGCGAGGCCCTGGTCCATTCCCTGAACGTGCCGGCGGTGACCCTGCTCGACAAGATCGGCCCGGCGGCGTTCGAGGCCAAGGTCCAGGCGACCGGGGCCAGGCTCCAGCGGCCCAAGGCGGCCTTCAGCGACGCCGGCCTGGCCCTGGCCCTGGGCGGCGAGGGGATCACCCTGCGCGACCTGGTTCTGCTCTACGCCGCTTTGGGCGACGGCGGCCTCGCCAAGCCGCTGGCCTGGATCGAGCGCGAGGCGGAGCGGCGCCAGGCCGAGCCGGGCGTGCGCCTGATGCGTCCCGCCGCCGCCCGCCAGGTGCTCGACATCCTGCGCGAAGGGCCGGCGCCGGGCGGCCGGGCGCCCGCCGCCCTGACCCGGGGCGGGCCGGCCATCGCCTTCAAGACCGGCACCTCCTACGGGTTTCGCGACGCGGTGGCGGTGGGCGTGGTGGGCGGCTGGGCGATCGGGGTGTGGACCGGCCGCGCCGATGGCGGCGCGCGCGGCGGCCTCACCGGCCGCGACGCCGCCCTGCCGCTTCTGTTCGATGTCGCCGACCAGATCGCCGCCCCCGCCTCGCCGGCCCGGCCCATCGCGCCCAAGGCGGCGCCGGGCGCGCTGGCGCGTCTGGAACGGGCCGAGAGCGGCCCAAGGCTGATTTTTCCGCCCGACGGCGCGATCCTCCAGGCCCCCGGCTTCGGCCCAGATTCGCGGGGGCTGGCGTTGGCGGCGGGCGGCGAGAGCCTTGCCTGGTACGTCGACGGCGCCCCCCTCGCCCCCGACCCGGCCAGCGGCCGGACGGTGTGGCGGCCGGCGGGGCCGGGCTTCTATCGGGTGACGGTGGCGGATGGGGCAGGGCGAACCGCGGAGGCGCGGGTGCGGGTAAGGGGCGCCGGCGGATAGGCCGCACGATCGCCGGAGCTTCATTCAGAATGTTTCGCCGGCAAGGCGGATCGTCTACCCGGTGTTCTCCCGATCCTGGGGTGAGGCCGGCTAGGCGGCGGCTTTGGCGGCCTTGGGCGCCTTGATAGCGGCGGGTTTCTTGGCGGCGAGGCGCTTTTCGGCGGCCGCGCCCAGCTTGGCTGCCTTGCGGGCGGCCGTCGCCGCTTCGAGGGCCGGGATCAGTTCGGCCGCGTCGGCCTGCTGCTTGGGACTGCCGGAGGTTTCCAGCCGGCGGGCGTTGTCCAGGAAGTTCTTGAGCGCCGCGTCGTCCAAAAGGGGAATCTTGTCGATCAGGCTCATACGCGGGCTCCGGGGCGGTCCGTAAGGATTGAGAGAGGTTGTTATATCGGCCTTTCCGAGCCGATTTGGAAGGCGTGGCGGCTATTTTGATATTCGCCACTATTTTGATATTCGCCTTGCCCCGGCGTGCGCAAATCCCCATAATGGGAAACATCGAATTCGTTAGGGTTCGGCCGCTCTTCCACGCCTCTTGATCTTCAGAGGCCCCCGGACCCGCCTTCCGATCCTCACCGATTTTGATAGAACAAACGGGCGTCCGCACGGTGCGGACTCTCATATCAAGGACTAAATCTAAATGGCTACCGGTACTGTCAAATGGTTCAACGGCCAAAAAGGCTTCGGCTTCATCCAACCGGATGCGGGCGGCGCCGACGTGTTCGTTCACATCTCCGCGGTTGAAC
>JBDTIW010000122.1:0-3396 GCA_039936215.1 Caulobacteraceae bacterium
CCCTCGCGGCGGCGAAGGCGTTGCCGAGCGAGGCAATGGGAAGCGGAATGTTTGTGCCAACCCAAGACTGGACATTTGGCGGAAACCAACCGTTCGGCGGCTGGGGCGCCATGGCGTTGCCGCCGTAGGAGCTACTGGCCGCCGGCTGATTGTAGGAGGTCTTGCCGGGCGTTCCCGTGTAAGAGCTCTTGCTTGGCGTCCCCGAGAAGGAGCTCCTGGTCGCCTCGGCGGTGTAGGAGCTTTTGGATGACGGCGCTTGGGTGAAGGAGCTTTCTCGCATCAAGGCATGGGCGAGCATGGTCCTATTGACCGCCTGGGCCGCCGCGTTGGGGGCGCTCGCGGAGATGGCGTTCCGCACCGCCGCATGAAGCGCATCGCTTTGCTCGATCACCGCCTTCCAGTTCGCAATGAGAGGCTCTGACGGGTTTTGCCAGGCCGCCGAGGCCGTCGCGTGTTCAAGCCCGAACGCATCGTTCAGGCGCTGGGCCATGGTCGCCATGACCCCAGGATCGTTCGGGTCGAATTGCCAGTTCACGGGGCTGGGCATGTCAGGGGTTCCTTGTGTCTATAGTGATCGGCGGAGCTCACGCCACGCCCGGTTAATTGCCGCGATCTCGCGCCGGGCTTCGACTGCCTCGGCGGTATGGAGGCCGTGGCGATAGGAGCCGTTGCGCTTGCCCTTGGGCGCGCCAGAGCCCCTAGCGCCGCCATGCATCCTACAGCGGGCCTTTCCACTAACCGCCGCTCCCTGGCACGGCTGACCCGTTCGCGTGCGGGCCAGGCAACGCGGGGAGCGGTTCATGTTCGCCACCCGTCGCGCCGCCAATTCGGCCAGGGCTTGCGGGGATAGACGCGAAGGCTTGGACGCCGATTCCCGGGCCCCCCTCCCCGACGTGGACATGCTTATGGTCGTGTCGCTCATATCGGACCCTTATGGTTTGTTTGCCGACCCTGCCCTTGAGGCGGTTCAAAGTGTCGCATTGCTGGGCGAATGTGCGGGCTAGCTTGGCGACCACGGCCGCCTTGATCGGATCGAGCCAATCTTCATGGCGGAGGGCGTGGTGCGCGCTGCGCATGGTCAGGAGGTGAACGGCCACCATCTGGGCGGCGAGCGCGGCCTCGATCTCGTTGCGGGGCCGGACGCCGTTCACCATGCCGATCATGGCGTTCAGCTCCGCCTCATTCGGGCGCCACGGTCCATTGGGAGCGTCCTCGCGGCAGAGGTGGGATAGCTGATCGAGGAACAGCCCTATGACCTTGGCCGAACGGGTGCCGAAGGCGTCATAGAGCTGGATTTCCCACGCTTCCCGATCCGCATGGGCAGGCGCGATGGTTTGGTGGCCGTCCACGCAATCAGAGACCACTTCCGCGCTCGGATGGCGCTTCATGACCCGCTTGCGGGCCTGGTCGATGAACGGACGATGCGCCGTTGGGACCGGCGGCTTGGGCGGGGTCAACTGACCTCCTCCCATGCAGGCGCGGCGATCCCGCGCTTCACGCTCCGGTGCACCGCGCCGCCGGTCCGCAAGGTGATCGCCTCGCCGGTTACGGCCAGGACTTCGGCGCCGACGAGATAGAAGGCCGCGCCGCGCTTGTCCCGACGGTTCAGGGGCGCGTCAGGATCGAGGCCAAAGAGTTCGCCGGCCGACCAGCCGAGAGCCGCCGCCTTGCCTCCCCACTGATCTAGGAACCGGCCCGCCGCGTCCATCATCGCCAACCAGGCCGCCGAATCGACCCCGCGCGGGACGGGGAGAGCCTCCAGGCGGGCGAAGCCATCGGCCCAAGCGGCGGGGACGCCAGCCCCCTCCTGAATGATCGCGGCGCGCTCGGCGAAACGCTCGGCGGGGTCGGCGACGGTTGCACCCGGAAACCCGTCAGTTGCAGGCCGAGTTGCACGGTTTTCAGGGCGGTTGCAGGGCGAGTTGCACGGGCGGTTGCGCTCCAGCCACTCCTTCGCCATGAGCTTTAGGCTCACGGTTGCGGGCGGAGTTGCATGGGCGGTTGCGCCGGAAGGGTCCGAGTTGCACGGTTGCATGGGCCTAGGCGTGCAACCGTGCAACTGGCTTGACCATTGGGGCGTCATGCTATGCGCCCCTCGGCTTTGAGGCGCGCGAAGGCCCGGCTGATGGTGCTCTTGTGAACGCCCAGCTCCGCTGCGATTTCCTTTTGGTCGAGGCCATCGCCTGCGAGATCGATGATCCGCGCGTCCCGGACGTCCTCCAGATCGCGGCATGTCCAGATCCCCGTCACCGGGTCCAGGGCCGCTTCGAACGTCTCTGCCTCCTTGCCAGTGAACCCGCGCGACTTCTCAAAGGACACTTGGAAGCGCGCACCCTCACTGGCCCGGTAGTCGTCAGGGCGTTTGAGGTTGATCACCGTATCCAGCACGTCTTCACGGCGACTGGTCCCGCGCTGGGCGCCGCCCTTGCCGGCGTGGTGGACGAGAAGGACCGCGCGGCCCTCGCGCCGCAGGCCAAGGAGATATTCCTGAACGAGACCCCAGCTTTCGGACTCGTTCTCGCGGCCGGTCCTGCAAAGGGTCGAGAGGTTGTCGAGCACCACCAGCTCGGCGTCACCAAGCGCGGCGGTAAGCGCGGCTTGCCCAACCTCGGTCGCAAGATCGGGTATGCCGTCAGGGTGCAGATCGTTGGCGATGAGGCGGAAGTAGTCCGGGCCGGGCGGTTCGCCATCGGCCTGATCGGCGATGCGGACCAGACGCTCCTGCAGCGCGTGGCCCGGCATTTCGCCGTCGACAAACAGCACCCGGCGGGGCTGGGGGACTGTCCATCGAAGAAAGGGCTGACCGGCCGCCGCGTTGTAGGCGATGGACAGGCTCATATAGGTCTTGCCCACGCCGCGCGGAGCGTAGAGCATGGCGAGACCCTGCATCGGCAACCAGGGGCCCATGACGTGCTCCCTGGCCGGTATCTTCATGGCGATGAAGTCCGCGAGCGTTATTGGATTAAGGCGCGGCGGCGGGGGCGCCTGGGCTTCGATGTGCGCTCGGATCATGGCGAGGTCGGCGCTCAAAGCCTCACCTCCCTCGGCTGGGCGATCCCGCGCTTGAGACCGCTGGCGATGGTGGCGAGCACGGCCCGCCGGCCATCCTCGCGGACCAGGCCGCAGTCATCGGCGGCAGCTTCAAGCCAGCCTTCGGCGTCCGACTCTGCGATTAGGCTGGCGCCGACCAAAGAGCCGAGATTAATCCCGGCCCGGAACAGGCGATGGTTGCGTCCGCTTGCCGGCCCCATGCGCGCCACTTCCCGACACTCACCGTCTACGACCGCCGCGACGTAGCGGGCGGCCCGATCAGCCGAGCGGAAGCGCATGGGTGGACGGGGCGGCCGGATCACCGGCGGCGGGTCTATAAGGTTGAGAAGCCAATCAGGGGCGTCG
>JBDTIW010000123.1:0-12947 GCA_039936215.1 Caulobacteraceae bacterium
CCTCGGTGGGGCCGTCGGCGATGCCCATGACCAGGGCGCCGGTGATCATGCCCATGAACGGCATCTCGTTGGAGACGCCCAGGGCCCCGTGGATGTGCAGGGCGGCGGCGGCGATGTCGTGATAGACGCGTGGCATGGCCACCTTGATGGCGGCGATATCCTTGCGCACCGCCTTGTAGTCGCCGAGTCTGTCGATCTTCCAGGCGGTCTGCAAGACCAGCAGGCGGAACTGCTCAAGCTGGATCCAGGCGTCGGCGATCTGTTCCTGAACCATCTGCAGATCGGCCAGCCGCCCGTCGCGGGTCTGGCGCGACACCGCCCGCCGGCACATCAGATCGAAGGCGTGCCGGCAGGCGCCCACGGTGCGCATGGCGTGGTGGACCCGCCCACCGCCCAGCCGGGTCTGGGCGATGATGAAGGCCCCACCCCGCTCGCCCAGCAGGGCGTCCCTGCCCACGCGCACGTCGTTGTAGCGGATATAGCCGTGGCCGCCCCCGCCCTCATGGTCGCCGACGCCGATGTCGCGGATGGTCTCGACGCCGGGCGTGTCGGTTGGGACCAGGAAGATCGAGGTGCGGCGATAGGGGTCGGCGGCGTCCGGATCGGTCACCGCATAGACCACCAGCACCTGGGCGTGGCGCGAATTGCTGGAAAACCACTTCTCGCCGTTGATCACCCATTCGTCACCGATGAATTCGGCGCGGGTCTTGAAGGTGAGCGGGTCGGAGCCGCCGGTGGGCTCGCTCATCGAGAAGGCCGAGCGGATGTCACCGTCCAGCAGAGGTTTGAGCCACCGCTCCTTCTGCTCGGGCGTCCCATAGTGGGCGATGATCTCGGCGTTGCCGGTGTCGGGGGCCTGGCAGCCGAACACCGTGGGGGCCAGGCTGTTGCGGCCCAGTTTCTCGTTGATCAGGGCCAGCTTGAGCTGGCCGAACCCCTGGCCGCCCAGTTCGGGGCCGAGATGACAGGCCCACAAGCCGTGGTCGCGCACCTTCTGCTGCAGGGGTTTGATGAAGGTCTCAAGCCCCTCCCGCGTCCAGATCGCCATGCCCAGGTGGGAGACCGGCTCGACCTCCTCGGCCATGAAATCCTCGATCCAGTCGAGCTTTTTCTGAAACTCGGGATCGGTTTCGAAATCCCAGGCCATGGCGATCTCCCTTCGCGCCATCAATGCCGCTATCAAGATAACCGTGCAATGCCGAAATCCTTGGCGTCCCTGGCAGCCTTTGTGGTGAAAGACGAACCCCCAAGGCTGCCAAGAGCACGAAGAAAATGACTCGATCCGACGCGGCTTCCCTCGGCTTTTGCCCTGATCGCCTGCGGCGCATCGACGACTTCTTCCAGCGCCGCTACATCGACACCGGCAGGCTACCGGGCGCCTTGACCCTGGTGGGGCGGCGCGGCGCGGTGGCGCATCTGGGGGTATTGGGCGCGGCCGACGTGGAGCGCGGCGCGCCGCTCAAGGACGATACGATCTTCCGCATCTATTCCATGACCAAGCCGCTCACCAGCGTCGCCTTCATGATGCTGGTGGAGGAAGGAGCCGTCGCCCTCGACGACCTCGTGGAGACGTTCATTCCCGCCTGGCGCGATCTGGGCGTCTTCGTCGCCGGCGCGCCGCCCCTCTTCCAGACCCGCGCGCCCGACCGGCCGATGCGGATCGTCGATCTCCTGCGCCACACCTCCGGCCTCACCTACGGCTTCCAGACCCGCACCAATGTGGACGCCGCCTACCGGGCGGCCGGCGTCGGCGAGGTGAACAGCACCCTGCCGCTCGAAACGATGATCGAAGCCCTGTCCCGGATGCCGCTCGATTTCTCGCCCGGCGAGGCGTGGAACTATTCGGTGTCCACCGACGTCCTGGGCTACCTCATCGGGGTCATCACGGGAGCGCCGTTCGAGGAGTTCCTCCGTACACGGCTGATCGAGCCGCTCGGCATGGTCGATACGGGCTTTCATGTACCGGCGGACAAGGCGTCCCGCCTCGCCGCCTGCTATGGTCGCGGCCCGGACAGGTCGATGGTCCTGAACGACGATCCCCGCACCAGTAGCTATCTGGGCCCCCCCACCTTCTATTCCGGCGGCGGGGGCCTGGTTTCCACGGCGGCCGACTACCTGAAGTTCTGCCAGATGCTGCTGGCCGGCGGCCAGGCGAACGGAACGCGGTTCATCGGCCGCAAGACCATCGATCTGATGACCGCCAACCACCTGCCGGGCGGACGCGATCTGACGCAGATGTCGCGCTCCCTGTTCAGCGAGGAGACCAACGCCGGCATCGGCTTTGGCCTCGGATTCGCCGTCGCTCTCGATCCGGCCAAGGCCCTCGTCCCCGGCAGCGTCGGCCAATACTATTGGGGCGGCGCGGCCAGCACCGCCTTCTGGATCGACCCGGCCGAGGATCTCATCGTCGTCTTCATGACCCAGCTCACCCCCTCCACCGCCTACCCGATCCGCCGCGAATTGCGCACGCTGGTCTATTCGGCCCTCGACGATTGAGCGGAGCCGCCCGCCAGCGTCGCCGCCAGCCGCTCCATGAACACCCCGTCGAGCACCGGATCGAACCGCCGGGCCACGGCCCAATCGTAGGCCACACAGGCCGGTCGGCGGCGATCGGCGTCCGCTTCGCTCAGATAACGCGGCGTGATGTGGGTGTGCAGGGAAGGTTCGAGATTGCACCAGGTCTCGTAGTTGATCCGCCAGGCGCCGGTGATATCGAGGAGCGCATCGCCGATCCGCGAGACGTCCAGCCAATAGCGCGTCCGCATCGTTTCGCTCAGAGCGTTGATGCTCTCCGCCACCGGATCGGCCAGTAGCAGGCAATAGCCGGCCAGAGGCTGCACATCGCCGATCACCAGCCAGCCCGAGGCCAGCCGCGCGACCACATGCCGGTTCTCGCCCCGCCGAGCCGCCTCGACCCGCTGTTCGATCAGATTGGCCATGCGATTGCTCCAAAAAGCGGCGCGGCGTTTCTCAAACCCGCGCGGCGCGTTATGAGCGGCCCATGCCCCCTTCCCCCGCTTCAACGCAAGAGCGCGCCGACCGCGCCAGCGCGTGGTTCGAAGAGCTTCGCGACCGCCTCGTCGTCGCCTTCGAGGCGCTGGAGGACGAGGCGCCGGAAGAACTCTATGAAGGGGCGCCCGGCCGCTTCACCCTGACGCCGTGGGCGCGGGAAGGCGGCGGGGGCGGGGTGATGGGCCTGATGCGCGGCCGGTTCTTCGAAAAGTGCGGCCTGCACATCTCGCGTGTGCATGGCGCCTTCACCCCGGAGATGGCGCGTTCCATGCCGGGGTGTGCCGACGACCCCCGATTTGTGGCCACCGGGATCAGCCTGATCGCCCATATGGTGAGCCCCCGCGTGCCGGCGGTGCATATGAACACCCGCCATATCCAGACCACCCTGGGCTGGTTCGGCGGCGGGGCCGACCTGACGCCGCTGATCGCCGAACAGCGGAGCGAGGACGCCCCCGACGCGACGCTGTTTCACGCGGCGCTGAAACGCGCCTGCGACGCCCACGACGGCGAGTGGTACGCCCGCTACAAGGCCGAGTGCGACCGCTATTTTTTCCTGCCCCATCGGGGCGAGCCGCGCGGCGTCGGCGGCATCTTCTACGACCGGCACGACAGCGGCGACTTCGAGCGCGATTTCGCCTTCACCCAGAACGTCGGCGAGGCGATCCTCGATGTCTGGCCCAAGGTCGCCCGCCACCGGATGAGCGAGCCGTGGACGCCCGCCGACCGCGAGGAGCAGTTGGTGCGCCGCGGCCGCTATGTGGAGTTCAACCTCCTCTACGACCGGGGCACCCTGTTCGGCCTCAAGACGGGCGGCAATATCGACTCCATCCTCTCGTCCATGCCGCCGGTGGTGAAATGGCCGTGAGGTAAAAAGGAGCCGCTCAAGCCTGTTCGTCGAAGCGTTCGGCCCGGCCGATGAGGTCGGTCATGCGGTGGGCGGCATGGCTGGTCAGACGATGGTTGGTGAAGCCCGGCCGGGGGGTGATGTAGTCGGCCATCTCGCGGGCCAGGCGCCGCTGCGCCTCCGACGCGGTGGCCAAAAGGGCGATGACCAGGTTTTCCAGAGCGATCACCCTGGTGCGCATCTCCGCCCACTCTCCCGCCGTCGGCGACGGCGACGGGCCCGGCGAAAGATGTTCGGGGGCGAGGCCTTGCGGCCCGTCCCGCTCGGCGCCGCCCTCGTCGTCCCAGCGGGCCAGGGCCTTTTCCCTTTGTCGAGGGTCTCTTGGCGGTAGCGGATCGGACATTGGGGCAACCCTTCGTCGGCGGGGGGCGGTGCGCAGCATGGCGGAAACGGCGGTCCTCGCCAAGCGCCGACTGAAGCCCCTGACGCCGGGAACACTAAGCGGCCCCCGGGCGAGGAACATTCCAGCGCGCGGGGCTTTGATCATTCGCGTCGAGGGACGTGAACGAACTTGAGTTCGATGGGAGCCGCCATGGCCAATCGTTTCAAAATCGGCGACCGTGTGGCCTGGAATTCCGAGGCCGGCCACGTCGGCGGGCGGATCGTCACCGTTCATACGAGCGATGTCGACTACAAGGGCTACACCCACCACGCCAGCGAGGACGAGCCGCAGTACGAAATCAAGAGCGACAAGAGCGACCACATCGCCCTGCACAAGGGCTCGGCGCTGACGAAGGCGAAGGACTGAGTCCCCGCGCCGGCGTCTGGACAACTTCCGATGAGCCCAAAAATCGCCGCCGGGAGCGTCAAACTGAAGCGGGCTTATGTGCCGGCTTCCGCGGAGGATGGCCGGCGGATATTGATCGACAGGCTCTGGCCGCGCGGCGTCAAGAAGGCGGACGCCGCCCTGGATCGGTGGATAAAGGACCTTTCGCCAAGCACCGCCTTGCGAAAGTGGTTCGGGCACGACCCGGCGCGCTGGCGCGAGTTCCGTCACCGCTATGCGGCGGAGTTGCGCGCCCATCCAACTCAATTGCGCGAATTGCGCGCCCTGGCGCGGCGCGACGCGGTCACCCTGGTCTATTCCGCCCATGACGAAGTTCACAACGACGCGGTGCTGCTCCGGGATCTCCTTCTGGGGCGCCCCGCGTGAGCGAGTCGCATGACCCTCTCGCGGCGGCGCTGAGCGATGCCGATGACCGGTTGCGGTTGAGCCATTGGCTGCCGCCACGGGCGGGGATAGCGCCGCGCGTCCGCATCGGTCAGCGCTGGATCAGCACCCTGTGGGCGCTGCCGATCGGCGCCGCGGGCCTCGTGATCCTGATCGCCGCCGCCCAGAGCCTGCGCGAAACCTCGCCGGTCAAGGCGTTCATCCAACGCTACCCCGGCATCGCCCAGGGCGCGCCGTCGATCGCCTCAGGGTTCCCGTGGTGGCTGGAGATCCAGCATTTCCTGAACATGTTTTTCATGCTGTTCATCATTCGGGCCGGCATCCAGATCCTGGCCGACCACCCCAGGCTCTACTGGCGCCGCGACTGCACGCCGGGAACCGACTGGTTGCGCTTCCAGGTCCCCGTTCCCACGGGACGGGTCTGGACCTCCAAGGACGATTCGGTGACCCTGCCCAAATGGCTGGGCATTCCGGGCCTTCGCCACACCCTGGGGCTTTCCAGGTGGTGGCATTTCTCGGTCAACCTCGTGTGGACGATCAACGGCGCGGCCTTCTACATCCTGCTGTTCTCCACCGATCAGTGGCGCCGGATTGTGCCGCTGACCTGGGGAGTCTTTCCGGCCGCGCTCTCGACGGCGCTCCAGTACGCCTCGCTGAACTTCCCGGCCGAGGATAGCTGGACGCGTTATAACGGCCTGCAGCAACTCACCTATTTCATCACCGTCTTCATCGCCGCGCCGGTATCGATCGCCACCGGCCTGATGCAAAGCCCGGCGATTTCGAACAAGGCCGGGTGGCTGGGCCGGCTCCTAAATCGCCAGGCGATGCGGTCGATCCACTTCCTGTCGTTCTTCTGGTTCGTGTTCTTCATCCTCGCCCACGGCGCCTTCGTGTTCATCACCGGACTGCGCCAGAACACCAACCACATGTTCGCCGGCGTCGACAACGCCTCCTGGACGGGCCTGCCGCTGTTCCTGGCGGCGATGGCCGTCTTGACGACGGCGTGGCTGATCGTCTCGCCGTTCACCCTTCGGCATGCCCGGCTGGTGCAGCGCACCGGCGCCTTCACGATCGGCTGGCTCAAGGGGCTGGCCGAATGGTGGTCTCCGAGCACCCAGTATGCCGAAAAGGACATTTCGCCCTATTTTTGGCTCAACGGCACCCTGCCAAACAGCGCCGAATACGACGTCCTGCTGAAGGGCGATTTCGCGGACTACAGCCTGCGCGTCGGCGGTCTGGTCGATAACCCTCGGGCGTTCACCTACGCCGAGATTAAGGCCATGCCCAAGCAGGAACAGATCACCGAGCACTTCTGCATCCAGGGATGGTCCGGCGTCGCCAAGTGGGGCGGCGTTCCCATGCAGGCCATCCTCGATATCGTCAGGCCTGCGGCCGAAGCTCGCTACGCGGTCTTCTATTCATTCTCGCAAGGGGCCGACGGCGGCGGATACTACGACGTTCACCAGATACACAACATGCGCCACCATCTGACCATACTCGCCTACGAGATGAACGGCGCGCCGGTGAGCATGCTGCACGGGGCGCCGCTGCGCCTGCGGTGCGAGAACGAACTGGGTTTCAAGATGGTCAAATGGATCGCCTCCATCGAGTTCGTGCGTGATTTCGCCGATCTGGGGGCCGGGCAAGGCGGCTACAACGAGGACCATGAATTCTACGGCTATCGCATGCCGATCTGACGGGCGGAGACCGGTTTGCTCATAGTGCGCTCACCGGCCCTGGATAGGTCAGCCGCCCCCCACCGGCGTCGCGCGCCGCTGGCGTCAGGGTGGCCGGGGTGATCTTGCCGGGGCCCATGATGTGGAAGACGCGCGCGCCCGCCGCGATCAGATAGTCGGCGATGATGCGGCGATGGCAGCGCCACCACACCGCCTCGGCGCACATGACGGCGCAGACGTGGGAGTCGCCGAGGGCCATCAGTTCGGCCAAGCCATCGCGGAACGGCTCGGTGAGGGCGTAGTCGGCGTAGTTGCGGAAGCTGGCGTTTTCCCAGAAGCCGTTGGGCGAGGGCCCGGCGTCCTTGCGCCGCGAGCGCAGGCCGCCCAGCGCGGCGATATGCCGATAGGCGATCTGGCGCTCGGCTAAGCCTCCCGGCAGGGTGTCGAAATTGAACTGCGGATTGGTGCGAGACCTGGGCACGGTTCGGACATCGACGATCATGTTCGCTCCCGCCTCGCCCAGCAGGCCGGCCAGTTCGTCGAGGCTTCGGGTCGAATGGCCGATGGTGAAGAAGACGTTCAGACCCATCGCTCCGTGGCGGTGGCGTAGGTCCGCTGCTGGACATAGGCGGCGTCGCCCTTTTCCACCTCCCAGCGCGTGGCGTCGCCGTCGCGCCACAGGCGCAGATCGAACGACCCCCGGCCGACGTTCAGGTCCAAGATCTTGAGATCGGGCAACCAGTCGGGCAGGGCCGGATCGATATAGAGCTTGCCCGCCGGAGCATCGGGGGCGAAGCCGACGATCATCTGCAGAAAGGCGAAACACGATCCGGCCGCCCAGGCCTGGGGCACGTTGGCGCCCAGATACTGGACCGGGAAATTGGTCGGATCGCGTTGCAGGCCGGCATAGAGTTCGGGCATCTGGTGCAGCAGGAAAAAGCTGGCCGCGCCACTGACGTCCCGGGCGATGCGCGCCGCTTCGGCCGCGAACCCATAGCGGCGAAAACCCAGGGCGATCAAGGCGTTGTCGTGCGACCACACCGAGCCGTTCTGATAGGAGTTGGGGTTGTAGGACGGATTTTTCGTGGACAGGGTGCGGATACCCCAGCCGCTCCACATGTCCGGCTCCATCAGGCGCTTCACCACCTTGGCGGCGCGATCAGGCGGCACGATGCCCGACCACAGGCATTGGCCGGGATTGGAGGCGACGCTCAGCACCTGCTTCTTGTCGCCGTCCAGGGCGAAGGCGTAGTAGCCGGAGGCCTCGTCCCAGAAGGCGTCGTTGAAGCGCTCGAAGAGGTCCTTGGCTTTTTTGCGCAGAGCCCGGGCGCGAGCCTTCCTGCCGAGGGCGTCGAAAATCTGCGCCATGCGCAGCCAAGCGTCGTAGACATAGCCTTGCAGCTCCACCAGGGCGATGGGGGTCTTGACCAGCGAGCCGTCGGTATTGACCAATGCCTCGCCCGAATCCTTCCAGCCTTGATTGTAATAGCCGGCCGTTGAGCGCGTCTGATATTCCTGAAAGCCGTCACCGTCGCGGTCGCCATACTTGTCGATCCAGGCCAGACACTTTTCCGCCGTCGGCATGTATTTCGTCAGCAGATCTGCGTCGCCGATGCAGCGCCAGGCGTTGTGCAGTACGATCAGATAGAGAATGGTGGCGTCCGCCGTGCCGTAATAAGGCGTGTGCGGAATAAGCTTGAAGTAGGCCAGTTCGCCCCGCCGCAGCTCGTGCATGATCTTGCCCGGTTCGGCGTCGCGCCAATCGTCGCGCTTCTTGGCCTGATAGCGACTCAGCACCTCGAGAGCGCCGCGGGCGAAGTTGGGATAGACCATGGCGTTCTGCAGCGACACGATCAGGCTGTCGCGGCCGAACAAGGCGACGAACCACGGCACCCCGCCGGCCGGCACGAACTGCAGGTGATCGGTGCCCTCGATGGGCAGGCGCAGGGCGGCCATATCCTGGACCGACTGATGGTAGAACCGCCAGAACTCCTCGGTGCTGGTCTCGATCTTGAGGACGGTGTTTTGCCATTGGCCGAGATGGCGGCTGACGGTGGTCTCGTCGTGTTGGCCGATGCAGTTGTCAGGCGCCTTGTCGGTCTTCTTGCCGTCGGCGATCTCGTAGAGCATGCAGGTGTGCCATGAGCCGCCGGGGGCCAGTTCGACGCGGAAGCTGATGCGGCCGTTGGCGTACAACGGCTTGGGGTCGCAATCGCGCGCGCTGATGGCGATGTCGCGCTGGAAGCTCTTGTTGCGATAGGACGTCTTCAGACGCGAGCGCGCCTCGGACCAGGCGGTGGTGATCCGTCCGCGACGCACGATGTTCCCGCTCTTGACCTCGAAGAGATCGGCGAAGTCGCTGCGGATCATGATTTCCAGATTGAACGCCACTGCGGTCTGGCCGTGATTGACCAGATCGAGATCCTCGTGGACGCCGCCGCCGATGCAGCGGCCGATGGTGAGGCCAAGCGTGCCGGCCGGCACGTCGCCGGTCTCGGTCTTCAGAAGGCAGTTGGTGAGGAAGATGCGCGAGGCGTAGTAGGCGATATTGCCGCTGTTGAGCAGGGTCCACGGCTCGCCGTCGGCGTAGATCTGCCAGCTTGAGATCACCCGCGTGTCGGAATGATAGAACCCCTTGTCGGTGGGCCAGGGGATCTGGCCGTCCTGATCGGTGATGAGTACGCCGTAGCCGTGGGTGATGGCCAGGCGTGGCGGGCCGACGGTGACTTCCAGGGCCATGAAAAGGGGTTCCGATCGGGAGGGAGGCGGGACGCCTCATGCCAACGCTCGATGAAGGCGGAGGTTTCCGCGTCCGAACCGTTCGCTTCCCAGCTCAGTCTTTCGACTTCGACACGGTCACCGCCGGCGGCTCGCCCGCTTCGATGTCCACGTCGAACGTCTCCAGGAAGCGCGACACCATCATGTAGTAGCCGACGGTGAGGGTGAGCTCCTGCAGGGCCTTGTAGCCGAGGGCCGCCTTCAGCGGCTCAAAGGTGGCGTCGGCGGCGCGGACGTTGGCGACCACATCGTCGGTGAAGGCCATCACCTGGCGCTGGACCGCGTCGAAGGCGGCGGCCCCGGGCCCCTCGTGAATGGCGCCGATCAAGGCGTCGGAGAGGCCGATCCGCCGAGCGATGCGCTCGTGCTGGAATACCTCGTAGGTCGCCCCCGACAGCACGCCCACCCGGACGATGGCGATCTCGCGCAGAACCGGATCGAGGCTGGTGAAATTGAGGATCTGGGTTCCCAGGCGGGTGAAGCCGTCGATCAGTTCGCCGGCGTGACCCATCATCCTGAAGATGTTCAGCGGCGGCAGCTTCTCATAGGCCGCCGCCGCCCGGCCGACAGCCTGAGCCGGATCGAAATAGGGTATGCGCGCCATGGCGAATGCTCCTCGCCGCCACCCTAACGGCAGGCGGCGACGGGCTCCAGTGGCGTGGGGGGTGTCCAGTGGTCAGAATCTAACGGTTGGTCCCCAGCCGATCAGCGGACATTGCGAGTGACGGAGTCGGGTGGAGAACGGCCGCCTGGAAGCCCCGCCTAGGTCATACGTTGCGCTCGCGCTCGCGCTTTGCCCTGCGTCGTCCACGCCTTCAGTCTCGCGGGTGGAGATCCAACGTGGAGTCGCAGCTCCGCGCCACGTTCCCGCAAGATTCGTCGGAACCGTGAGGCGTTTCGAGCTCCCCAAACCCCTATGTAGCGATGCTCGTTTTCGCTCTCGTAGAGCACGTGGCCAAAGAATATTCGGCTGATCTCTTCCTTATCTAGAATAGCCTCAGACGTATTGCTGTCGGCGACGCACACGTTGGTGTCAGAGCCCCTCCCAGCGAACCCGCTGCGAAAAGTAAAGATGTCAATGGGCACTACCATCATAGCAGGGGACCACGTTCAACCGACTTCCGCAATGGGTCGATTCTTGCCCTCAGCCAAATGCCAGAGAGCGGCCCCGCCAAATCATGCAAAGCGACCGCCGCGTTGCCGCCGAACGCCGGAGCCGGGTACCAAACGTGTGATTTCGGCCACTAGTCGCTTGCTTCATCCAATTTGCTATCCTGCCTCCCATTTACGTCATCCCGGCCGCAAGCCTGCCTCCTTGCAGGCTGAAGAGCCGGGACCCAGGGGCCACGAGCAATTAATCGCAGCCGCGAGAGGCCCGTCGGCGCAGTCTGGGCGGTTGCCCCCGGGTCCCGGATCTGCGGATTGCAAGAGAGCAATCCTCCGTCCGGGATGACGTAACTATGGAGAGACTATCAGTTTAGTCGAAGCGAGCGACTAATGCAGGGAGGCGGCGAAGCGCTTGGCCTGGGCGACCCAGGCGTCGCGGACGGCGCGGCCCTTGAGGCTCAGGGCGGCGTCCATGGTGGCCAGGTCGTCGGCGGTCCAGGCCGCCAACTGCGCGAACTGGGTCACGCCGCGCGCCGCCAGGGCGTCGGCGAGCTTGGGGCCGATGCCGACCAGACGGGTCAGATCGTCCGGTTCGGTGACGGGCGCGGGGGCGGGCTCGACCGCGGGAACGGGCTTGGAAGCAGTCTTAGCCTTGAGCGGAGCGGCGAGGATCGGCTCGGGCGCGACCAAAGGTTCAACCGCCGTGGCGGCCTGGGCGGCTTCCACCAGTGCCCCGGCGACCGGCTCGGGCGCCATCTCCGGCGCGATCTCCAGAGCGGGCGCCGATTCGACGATGGCGAGCATCGGCGTGGCCGGCATGGCCGACGTCATCGCCTCGAGGTTCACCGCCTTGGTCCAGCGGGTCATCCACCACCAGGTCACCCCGACGCTGGCCGCCGCGCCAAACGCGAACCACAGGGGCGAAGCCATGCCGAGAGATATCCCCAGCGCCTTTTCCGCCCGCTCGCGCGCCGCGCTCGTCTGCTCTTGCATCGACCAAATCATGAGGTGTTCTTCCTTCCGCCGGGCCGCGCCATGGGGCCGCTCAAGTGAATATTGCGATGCAGCATAGCACGCCTTCCGCGCTCGCACATGCAAAATTTTGTGGGCCGCTAATAGACCCGCCCCAGGGCGCCCTCTTCGCCGAGTTCATGCGCGATCCACTGCGCCGCAGCCAAGGCCGGATCGGCCAGGTCCGGGGGCGGATTGACCACCACCATGGCGCAACCGTTCATGGCCATCGGATCGGCGAGCGGGCGCAGGCGTGTCTCCGCCACCAGGATCGGCGCGGCGCCGGCGGCGTCCTCCACGCCGGCCAGGAGGGCGTCGAAGGCGGCCAGGTCCTTGATCGGCGCCCACAGGGCGATCGTCGCGCCGGGATTGCGGCTAAGGACGCTGGCGACAAGCGTGGCGGCCATCGCCGGGTCGTCGGCGCGCTCGAAGGGAGGATCGACAAACACCAGCAGGCGGGCCGGCGCGGCGGGCGCCCGGACGGCGGCGACCTCCCAGCCGTCGGCCTTCACTATCTCGGCCCCCGCATCGCGTGGCAGGACGCCCTTGAGGGCGCCGTAATCGTCGGGGCGCAGCTCGCAGGCGATCAGGCGGTCGCATGGGCGCAGGGCTGGGCCAATCAGCGCCGGCGAGCCCGGGTAGAAGCGCAGCGCGCCCGGAGCATTGGCGCGCCGCACCGCCGCGCGCAGATCGGCGAAAGCGGCGGGCGCATCGTCGGCGGCCATCAGCCGGACAATGCCCGCCTGCGCCTCGCCCGTCCGCCGCGCGCTGTCGCCGGCCAGATCATAGAGCCCCGCGCCGGCGTGGGTGTCGATGACCGTCAACGGACCGCCCGCCGCGGTCAGGGCGCGCAGCAGGTGGGTGAGCACGGCGTGCTTGATGAGGTCGGCGAAATTGCCGGCGTGAAAGGCGTGGCGATAGTTCATGGCGACCCCTGGTCGTCGGGCGGAACGGGCCTCGCCCTAACACGTTGGGCGTTGCGGGGTGGAGTTGGGAGCGGTTCGATGGCCAAGGACATGGCCGCCACGGCCGCCGAGACCCACGGCCTGATCTATGTCCACGACCACGACCCTGGCCTGACCCGGGCGATCGGACCGGCTGGCGTCCGCTATTTCGATGCCAAGGATACCCACCGCACCGCCTTTCACGACCGGCGCCCTGCCGCGGCGCCTGGCCAGCGAGGCGCGGTCGGCGGAACGGGCGTTGCCGCGGCTGTTGGGCGAGGGCGCATAATCCTCCCTCCCCTAATGGGGAGGGTGGCTCGGAGCGGAGCGACGAGACGGGTGGG
>JBDTIW010000124.1:0-2690 GCA_039936215.1 Caulobacteraceae bacterium
TCCTGGCCGAAGATGACCGACTGCCATTGCGCCCCGCCGCCGCCGCCCCACGCTTTGGGCCAGGTGATGCAGGCGTAGCCGGCCTCGGCCTTCTTGCGCTGCCAGGCGCGGCAGTCCTCCATGCTGACCGGATCGTCCAGGCCATTGTCCGGCGCGCCGGTGCGCCCTGGAGCATTGGCTTTCAGCCACGCCTTGGCCTCGTCGCGATAGGCGGCTTCCTCGGGGGTGTCGTTGAAGTCCATGAGCCTGAAATCCTTCCTAAGCGGCGTTGCGGCGTTCGAGCTGGGCGACCAGACGTTCTTTCCACGCCTTGGCCCCGCCGGCGACCAGGCCGAGCTGCTGGGCCCGGCGGTAGAAGAGGTGGCAATCGACATCCCAGGTGAAACCCATGCCCCCGTGGGTCTGCAGATTCTCCTTGGCGGCGAACCAGAAGGCTTCGCTGGCCGCCACCCGCGCCGCCGCCGCCGCGACCGGCAGTTCCGCCGCCCCGTCGTTCAGCGCCCAGGCGCCGTAGTAGGCGTTGGAGCGGGCCAGTTCGTTCTTGATGTAGATGTCGGCGAGCTTGTGCTTGATCGCCTGATAGCTGCCGATCGGCCGGCCAAAGGCGTAGCGGCCCAGGGCATAGTCCCTGGCCATCTCCAGCGCCCGGTCGGCGCCCCCGACCTGTTCGAAGGCCAGCAGCACGGCGGCGCGGTTCAGCACCGCCTCGGCCAGGGCCATGCCCTCGCCGGACTCTCCCAAGGGTTGGGCCGGCGCGCCGGTGAAGGTCAGGCGCGCCGCGCCGCGGGTGGGATCGAGGGTCTCGAGGGTTTCCCGCCGCACGCCGTCGCCGGCCAGTTCCACCAGATAGAGGCCGGTCTTGCCGCCCGCCCTGGCCAGGACTACGGCCAGATCGGCGATGTCACCGTCGGTGACGGGGATCTTGACGCCGGTGAGCTTGCCGCCCTCGACCCGCGCCTGGACCTGGCCCTCGGTGAGGACGCCGGCCCGCTCGACGGTGGCGAAACAGCCGATGGTCTGGCCGGCGGCGATCCTGGGCAGCCAGCGGGACTTCTGGGTCGCCGAGCCGGCCAGCATCAGGGCCTCGGCGACGAAATAGACGGTGGAGGCAAAGGGGATGGGGGCCAGGGCGCGGCCCAGCTCCTCGGCGATGGCGCAAAGCTCTATGCCGCCCAGGCCCAGGCCGCCGAATTCCTCCGGGATGGCCGCGCCCAGCCAACCCTGCTGGGCCACGGCTTTCCACAGGCGCTCGTCATAGGATTTGGCCGCGTCGTCGAGCACGCCGCGCACCGTGGCGGACGTGCAATGGGCGGCGAGGAACTTGCGCGCCTCGGACTTGAGGAATTTCTGGTCGTCGGAAAAATCGAAATTCATGGCCGGCTGGTCTCCAGGTGCGAAGGCTGAGGATAGCCGCCTTTCGCGGCGGGGAAAGACTGACCGCGCGTCAAGGACCGAGGCTTTTTGCGCCCGCTCATGGCGCGCGTGGCGGCTTGGCGCTAAATCACGCCCCATGCGCACCGAAACCCCCCAGCCGATCCGCCTCGCCGACTATCGCCCGCCCGCCTTCCTGATCGACGAGGTTCACCTCGATTTTCAGCTCGAACCAGCGGCCTCGCGGGTCAAGGCGCGGCTGACCGTCCGGCGGAACGGTGACCACGCCGAACCCTTGAGGCTGAACGGCGAGCGACTGAAGGCGCTGTCGGTGGCCCTCGACGGGCGCCCGCTTGGCCCCGCCGAGCACGCCATCGACGATGAGTGGCTGACCATCCCCGACGTTCCCGGCGCCTTCGTGCTGGAGACCGAGGTCGAGATCGATCCGGCGGGCAACACGGCGCTCGAAGGGCTCTACATGTCCGGCGGCCGCTATTGCACCCAATGCGAGGCCGAGGGATTTCGCAAGATCACCTGGTTCGCCGACCGGCCCGACGTCCTGGCGCGCTTCACGGTGCGGATCGAGGCGGCGGCGGAATTTCGCCACCTGCTTTCCAACGGCAATCTGGTCGAGGGCGGGCCCGCGCCGGGCGGGCGCCATTTCGCGGTGTGGAACGATCCCTTTCCCAAGCCCTGCTACCTCTTCGCCCTGGTGGCCGGCGAACTGGACGTGCTGGAGGATTCGTTCACCACCATGAGCGGGCGGACGGTGAACTTACGCATCTTCGTCGATCCGGGCATGGCGCCGCGCGCCGCCTACGCCATGGATAGCTTGAAGCGGGCCATGCGCTGGGACGAGGAGACCTTCGGACGCGAGTACGACCTCAATCTCTTCATGATCGTCGCGGTGCGCGACTTCAACTTCGGGGCGATGGAGAACAAGGGCCTCAACATCTTCAATTCCTCGCTGCTGCTGGCCGACGCCGCCACGGCCACAGACCTCGACTACGAACGCATCGAAGGGGTGATCGCCCACGAATATTTCCACAACTGGACGGGCGACCGGATCACCTGCCGCGACTGGTTCCAGCTCTGCCTGAAGGAGGGCCTGACGGTCTTTCGCGACCAGAGCTTTTCCGCCGACCAGCGCGGCCATGCGGTGCAGCGGATCAAGGAGGTCAGGGCCTTGCGGGCCCGGCAGTTTTCCGAGGACGCCGGCCCCCTGGCCCATCCGGTGCGTCCGGCCAGCTATGTGAAGATCGACAACTTCTACACCGCGACTATCTATGAGAAGGGCGCCGAGATCATCCGTATGCTGA
>JBDTIW010000125.1:0-4517 GCA_039936215.1 Caulobacteraceae bacterium
GTCCAGCGGAAGACACGTGAAGCCCGGTGGGGTCAGGATCACCGGGCGAAAGGCGCCGACGACGGCGGGCCCCGAGATCGCCGTCGATTCCAGGACCGGCGGCAATTTGCGTCCATGGCGGGCGGCGAGTTGGGTGAGCATGCGCGCCAGCGCCGAATCGAGGCTTATGGGACGTCCGGCGTGCGCCAGGGCCCGGCCGGCCCAGGCGGCCGCCAGCAGGCGGCCAAGGGCGATCGCCGCGACTATGCCGCCGAGAAGGAGGCTCGCCCGGGTCCAGGCCCCATCGAAAACCAGGCGCGGCCAGGGGCCGGCCGGCCGCGCAGCGCTGGAAAAGGACGCCGATGCGGGGGCGAATGGGGCCATGGATTGGGCTGCCGTCGTCGGCGGGCCGTCCGGCGTGTGAGTGGCCAGGACCAGCGGGAGCGTTGAAAACGCGGCTGGCAGGGCCGGCAAGGTCACGGCGAGCCCCAAGGCCGCCACCCACGCCGCGTGGCGCCCGCGCGGCCCCAGCCGCCCGAAGCGGGCGGCGAGCGCGGCGGCGCACGCCACCAGCGGGATGAGCCAAAGGGCGTTGATCAGCCAGGTCAGGATCGCGTGCTCGATCATTCCTCGCGCTCCTCGACCAGCCTAGCGGCCCGGGCGAGTTCTTCGGGCGTGACCTTGCGGGTGTCGATCAGGGTCATCAGCAGGGCTTCGCCGGAGCCGCCAAACATGCGCGCCACCAGATCGTCGAGGGAGGCGCCCATGGCCCGCTCCCGACTGACCGCCGGCCGGTAGACGAAGGCGCGGCCGGCCAGCTCGCGGCGGACCCTCTTCTTGCGCAACAGGACGATGAGCATGGTCTGGACGGTGGTGTAGGCGAGATCGGCGCCGAGGCGCGCCTGGGCCTCGGCCACCGTGGCGGCGCCCTTGTCCCACAGCACCTGCATGATCCGCAGTTCGAGCGGGGTGAACATTCCGCTGGCGCGGTCGCCCTGGGCCAAGACCTTAAGACTCCTAAAGCGTTCGGACACGAAGGTGGATCGGCTCCGGGTGTGTTGTCAACTAAACTTTTAGTAGGAAAAGAGGGTGGTCGCGCGGCGTTTTGCCGAAACCCTCGCGGCAAGCGCGATGGCCCCTTCCTCGCGGCGACAAATCCGCTAATCTGCCAAGTCCGTTTTCACCCGCCGCGCTCGGGGCCTCGATCCGCGGCGGCGCCGGACTGGACACAAAGATGAAGCTGACGATCGAGCGAGCGGCGCTGTTGAAGGCGCTTGGGCACGTCCAGAGCGTGGTCGAGCGGCGCAACACCATTCCCATCCTCTCCAATGTCCTCATGGCGACCCGCGACGGCGCCCTGGCATTCTCGGCCACCGACCTGGACATGGAGATCACCGACGAGACCGAGGCCCAGATCGAGAGCCCCGGCCAGATCACCGCCCCGGCCCACACCCTCTACGAGATCGTCCGCAAGCTGCCCGAAGGGGCCGATGTTTCCCTGAGCTTCACCGGCGAGGATCCCCGTCTGCAGGTCCAGGCCGGGCGCTACCGCGTCAATCTGCCGGTGCTGCCGGCCGGCGATTTTCCGGTGATGTCGTCCGACGGCCTGTCGGCCCCGGTGACCGTGGCCACGGCCGACCTGATGCGCCTGATCGACAAGACCCGGTTCGCCATCTCCACCGAGGAGACCCGCTACTATCTGACCGGCATTTATCTTCACACCGTGGTCGAGGACGGCCGGCCGGTGCTGCGCGCCGTCGCCACCGATGGCCACCGCTTGGCCCTGGCCGACATGCCCGCCCCGGAAGGCTCGGCCGGCACCCCCGGCGTCATCGTGCCACGCAAGACCATCCAGGAGGCGCGCCGGCTGATGGAGGACGCTGGCGAGACCATCACCCTCCAGATCAGCCCCCAGAAGGTGCGCTTCGACTTCGGCCGCGCCGCCCTGACCTCCAAGGTGATCGACGGCTCCTTCCCCGACTACACCAGGGTGATCCCGCGCGAGAACCACCGGGTGATGAGCGTCGATAACGCCCTGTTCGCCGCCGCCGTGGATCGGGTGGCCACCATCTCCTCGGAGAAGAGCCGGTCGGTGAAGCTGGCGGCCGAATCGGGCAAGGTGGTGCTGACGGTGCGCAACATGGAGACCGGTCAGGCGGTCGAGGAACTGGAGATCGACTACGATGGCGAGCCGTTCGAGATCGGCTTCAACGCCCGCTATCTGATGGACGTCACCGCCCAGATCGGCGGCGAGACCGCCGACTTCCGCTTCGCCGACCGCGCCGCCTCGGCCACCATGCTCGACCCCGTCCTCGTCCTCGATCCCACCGACGCCGGCGTGCAGTACGTGCTGATGCCGCTGAGGGCGTAGGGATTGGGGGCCAAAAGGCGAACCTTAATCCCCTCCCCCATGCGGGGAGGGGTTTGACAGGCCTTAGCGGTGCGGTCGGCGATCGATCATCTGGAGCTGACCGATTTCCGCTCCTACGAGCGGGCGGAACTCCACGCCGGCGGCGCGAGCGTCTTTCTGTTCGGGCCGAACGGGGCCGGCAAGACCAACCTGCTGGAAGCAATCAGCTTCTTCTCGCCAGGAAGGGGCCTGCGGGGCGCGCATCTGGGCGAGGTGGGGCGCCGCCTGCCTGGCGAAGCGGCCGGCCGGGCCTGGGCGGTGTCGGCCCTGATCGGCGGCGAAGCGGGCCAAAGTCGCGTCGGCACGGGGCTGGAGAGCGCCACCGCGGCGCGGCGGCTGGTTCGCATCGACGGCGAGAGCGTCGCGGCCGGGCGCCTCGCGGACTATGTCCTGCCGATCTGGCTGACCCCGGCTCAGGATCGCCTGTTCCTCGACGGGGCCGGCGAGCGGCGGCGGTTTTTCGACCGGCTGGTGTTCGCCGCCCTGCCCGCCCACGCCGGCGCCGTCGCAGCCTATGAGCGCGCCCTGCGCGAGCGCACCCGCCTGCTCGCCGAATCCACCGCCGATCCCGCCTGGCTCACCGCCCTCGAGACGCGGATGGCCCAGGCCGGCGCTCTGGCCGCCCAGGCCCGGGCGCGGACCTTGAGCGACCTGGAAGCGGAGATCGAGCGGCGAGGCGACCGCGCCTTTCCTAAGGCCAGCCTGGTCCTCACGGGCGACTGGGAGCGGTTGGCGGCAAGCGGGGCGGATCTGGCCGAGATCGAGGGACGCCTGGCCGCCGCCCTGGCCGCGAGCCGGCCGCGCGACGCCGCCGCAGGACGGGCGCTCACCGGCCCGCACCGGGGCGATCTGCTGGTCAGTCATCTGGAGCGCCAGCGTCCCGCTGCCGATTGTTCCACCGGCGAGCAGAAGGCCCTCATCCTCAATCTGGTCCTGGCCCAGGTGGCGCGACTTTCCGGCGCCAATTCCCGTCCGAATCCTGTATTATTGCTGGATGAAGTGGCGGCGCATCTGGATTCTCTCCGGCGCGCCGCCCTTTTCGACGAGATCGAGGCGCTGTCGCTCCAGGCCTTCCTGACCGGAACCGACGAAGCGCTGTTCGAAACCCTCAAGGGCCGCGCCCTTGGCGTCCACGTCGACGCCTCCCGCCTGACCGTCCTGGAATCCTAGAGAATGACCGACGAACCCACCGACGCCGCCGACGATGGGGCCTCCGACTATGGGGCCGATTCGATCAAGGTCCTCAAGGGCCTGGACGCGGTGCGCAAGCGACCGGGCATGTACATCGGCGACACCGACGACGGCTCTGGCCTGCACCACATGGTCTATGAGGTGGTGGACAACGCCATCGACGAGGCCCTGGCCGGCTGGGCCACCAAGGTCGAGGTGATCTTGAACGCCGACGGCTCGTGCACCGTCACCGACGACGGTCGCGGCATCCCCACCGACATCCACGAAGGCGAGGGCGTCTCGGCGGCCGAGGTGATCATGACCCAGCTTCACGCCGGCGGGAAGTTCGACCAGAATTCCTACAAGGTGTCCGGCGGCCTGCACGGGGTGGGCGTTTCGGTGGTCAACGCCCTTTCCGACTGGCTGATCCTGAAGATCTACCGGGCCGGCCAGAGCCACGAAATGCGCTTCGAAGGCGGCGACACCGTCCGACCGCTGGGGGTCAGCGGCGTGGCGCCGCGCCGGGAAAACGGCGAGTTCCTCACCGGCACCGAGGTCACCTTCCTGCCCTCACTGAAGATCTCGCCGGAAATCGGGACGTTCTTGCACATCGATTTCGATCGCAAAGCCGTCGAGCATCGCCTACGCGAACTGGCCTTCCTCAATAGCGGCGTGGTGATCCATTTCCGCGACCTGCGCGAAGCCGAACCGTTCGAGGAGGTGCTGCACTACGAAGGCGGCGTCGAGGCCTTCGTGCGTCACCTGGACAAGGCCAAGACGCCCATTCTCAAGACGCCGCTGGTCATCCGCGGCCGGCGCGAGAAGGTGGAGATCGACCTCTCCCTGTGGTGGAACGACGGCTATCACGAGACCATGCTGTGCTTCACCAACAACATCCCCCAGCGGGACGGCGGCACCCATCTGTCGGCCTTCCGCGCCGCCCTGACCCGGGTGATCA